>JBBSCV010000025.1:0-19555 GCA_038249925.1 Burkholderiales bacterium | reverse complement strand
TGGCGTAGCCCAGCGCGCCAAAGCCGCCCAGCGAGATGCCCACCAGCCAGATGCGGCGGTAGCCTTCCGCCCGCGCCGGCAGCACGATCTCTTCGCGCAAGCGGCGCAGGATGCTGCGGTCGCTGAAGTAGCCGAGGTGGCTGTCGACGATGCAGACGTCGGCCGCGGCACCGGCCGCGCGCAGCGACTGTGGGAACTGCGCCTCGACGAATTCGGGCGGCCGGCTGTAGGCCCCGGGCAGCATCACCACCAGCGTGGGCGCGCGGCCACTGCAGCGGCCGGGTAGACGCAGAACTTCCATACGGGGCAAGGTGGGCGGGACGACAAGGGCACAGCCGCTGCCCAGGGTGGCGATCGAGCACCACCCCACCAGCTGCCGGCCCAACCACTGCCGACGGCTGATGGGCATCAGCGGTAGCCAGTCTCGGTGGCGCTGTGGATGATCCAGATCAGGTGGGCATTGGTGTCAAAACCCGCCGAACCGGCGAAGATGAGTCGGCCCTGGCCCTTGTAGACGATTTCATGGCGGTAGCGGTCGCTGCCGAAGTTGAATGGAATCCAGGCCTTGCCGGTCATGTAGGAGCCTTGGTCGGTGGGCGTCCCCGCGAGGTCCAGCACCTGCTTCATCGGCATGCCGATCTTCAATTGCGAGAACTTGCTGCCTGCCACCGGCTTGCCGGTGATCTCACCTTCCCAGTCGTTCAGGCCCTTGATCTTCTGGCCAAACCCGGCCTCGACCTTCTTGGGGTCGACCACCTCGCCCTGTGCGTTCATGCCCGGGCCGATCTTGGGGCCGGCGGGTGCCGCGGCCGGCGCCGCGGCGGTCTCGGTCTTGCCCGACCCCATGCCCGGAATTTTGACGTTCGCGCAGCCAACCAGGGCAATGGTGCCGGTGATGGTGACGATGGCCAGGCTCAATCGATGAAAATTTTTCAGCATGGATATTCCTTGAGTGGGGTGGTCTTGAAGCTGGGGCACGCGGCTCCAACGGCAAATGGTACCCGCGGCGCCACCGTGCCTGTGCATGGGTTTCGCGGGACCGCTATCGTGGGCTGTGCGCCTTCGGTCTGCCATCCTGCCGCCGCACGAAACCGCATGGCATTGCTCGCCTTCGCGGCCGTTCCACCCGACTTCTTCTCACCCACCTCCCTATGACGCCCACCGAACCTGTGCCTGACATCACCCGCCGTCGCTTGCTCGCGCTGGGCGCCTCGGTGCCTGCCCTTGCACTGGCCGGTTGCGGCACGCCACTGCCGCTGAACGTACCCGCTGCGCCGGCCTCGGACCCCGCCGCCGAGCGCCTTCTGCAGGGCAGTGCCGAAGTGCACGGCCTGGCGGCCTACCGCCAGCTGACAGACATCAACGTGCGTTACGACGGCGCGTGGCGGCCGCTGATCGACCGCATCCAGCCGGTGGTGGTGGACAAGGGCTTTCGCGGCTGGTCGGAAGAGCGGCTGTTGCCGCAGGCCGGGGTCATTGCCCAGGCCTACACCGGCCCGGCCGGGCGCAAGCAGGTGTGGTGGCAACGTGGACAGGCCAGCGCCACGCGCCCCGGCGAGGTGGCGGTGTGGTTCAACGGGCAGGCCAGCACCAATGCCGATGCGCAGGCTGCTTCGGCACTGGTGGCCGAGGCTTACGGCCTCTTCCTGCTGGGCCCGCTGTGGCTGTTTGGCCAGGGCCATGTGGTGCAGATGGGCGGCACCGAGCGTGTGGACGGCCGGCCCTGCCGCGTCGTGCACGTGTGGAAGCGGCCGGGGCTGGGGCAGGTGGCGCTGGACCGCGTGGCGGTTTGCATCGACGCAGAACTGGGCATCACGCGCCGGGTGCGCTTCACGCTGGAAGGCTTTGCCAACACGCGGGGCGCCGTGGCCGAGACCGACACCTTCGATCACACGCAACGTTTCGGTGTGCTCTGGCCGATGCGGTCTTACGAAGAGGTCGTGCACCCACTGCGTGTGCCCGCGCACGACTGGCACATCACCGGCCTGGACGTGAACCGCGGCTATGAGGCGGCTGCGCTGCGCGGGCCGCAGTTCAGCGGCGCGGCGGCGGCGGCGGCCACTGCGGTCTAGCGCTCAGACCGAGACGCCCAAACCCCGCGCCCAGACCCCGCGCCCAGAACGTGACGCCGGGTGTTCAGTACATCCCGCCGTTGACCGAAATCACCTGCCCGGTGATGTAGCCCGCTTCGGGGCTGGCCAGGAAGCCGGCGAGTGCGGCCACTTCGTCGGGCGTGCCGGCACGTTTGGCGGGCACCAGCCGTTCGATCATCGCCTTGTCGAAGCTGCCGTCGGCCATGGGCGAAGCAATGATGCCGGGCGCAATGGCGTTCACCGTCACGCCGCGGCTGGCCACTTCCTGGCTCAGCGCCTTGGTGGCGCTGTTCAGCGCGCCCTTGGCGGCGGCATAGTTCACCTGGCCGCGGTTGCCCGCCAGGGCCGCCACCGACGAGATGTTGATGACGCGCCCCCAGCGTGTGCGAATCATCGGCAGCATCAACGGCTGCGTGACGCGGAAGAAGCCGTTGAGCGAAACGTCGATGACGCGGTGCCACTGCGCTGCCCGCATGCCGGGAAACACCGCGTCGTCGTGGATGCCGGCGTTGTTGACGACGATCTGCACCGCGCCGCCGGTCAGCATCTGCGCCACGGCGGCGGCCGTGGCTTCGTCGTTCGTGAGGTCGAAGACCAGGGTCTCGGCCTGGCCGCCGGCGGCTTCGACTTCCTCGGCCAGGGCCATCACTGCTGCGGCGTTGCTGTTGGCGTGCAGCAGCACGGTCGCACCGTCAGCGGCCAGGCGGCGGGCGATGGCTCCCCCGAGGGCGCCGCTGGCGCCTGTGATGAGGGCGCGCTTGCCGTTCAATTTCCCCGTCTGTCTGGCGTCCAGTTTGGCGTCCAGTTTGCTGGCTGCATTCGGTTCAGGAGTCATGTCGTGGTGAGCGGTGTGTTGAGCACGACGGTGGCGCGGCCGTCCACCAGCAGGCGGCCATGTTCGTCGTGCAACTCGAATCGGTAGAGGGCCTGCGCTTCCGCGCCGGCCAGCCGTGTGGCCGTCACCAGCAGCATGCCCGGCACGTCGTCCAGGCGGGCGACATGCAGGTTCACGCCGCGCGCAGCGGCCAGGAAGCCCGCCGATGGCGTGCTGCCGGGCGCGGCCGTCAAGCCGCCGTGCAGCGCCATCGCCTGCGAGGCGTATTCGATGGCCACAGGCGACAACAAACCGCCGGGCGAACGCAGCGGGTTGGTGGCGTCGCGGTGGCTGCTGGCGCGGCAACGCACTTCGTCAGCGGTCCAGCCCAGCAGGCCGTCCAGCAGACACATGCTGCCGCTGTGCGGAATGCGCGCGCCGATGCCGTCGCGGTCGAGTGTCTGTGGTGAGGTGGTCATGGCAGCTCTGTCATGGCAACGGCTTCAGCAAATGCACGCTCAGGCTCATGCCAGGCAGGCCTTCCACCGTCAACGCCGCGGGGCCGCCGCGTGCGACGGCCTGCAGCAGTGGCAAGGCGCGCGCGGCGGGGATGCCCATGCGGAGGGCGTCCAGGCCCGCATGGCCGCAGGGCGTGGGGGCGGTCTCTTCGCTCAGCGCCAGCCTGAGTTGCTGCCCGGGCGCGAGCAGCAGCGCGACGGCGAAGACATCGGCCGTGGGTCGTTTGGCGGCCAGCGGTACTGGGTAGGGCACGTCGGCCACCACCAGCAGCACGGGCGCCTGGCTCGTGGCCACCTGGGCCATGGCTTCCAGCAAGCCGGCGCCGAAACTGCCATCAAAGGCCGCCAGGCTGGTGGAAGGCGCCATGCCCTGCACGGCAATGTGCCAGTAGCCGCCGGGCGCGTTGTGCACCGAATTCGTGAAGCGCGTGGGCGACACCATGCGCTCTGGCCCAGCCAGCGCTTCGCACAAGGCATGGCAGTTGGCAGGCTCGCCGGTGGATGAACTGAAGACGGTGGCCAGCGTGGCTGCGTCCAGGCCCGCGGCAGCGAGCGCCTGATCGGCCACCACGATGCTGGCCTTCACCACCGCGCCGGCGCGGCGGCGTTCGGTGGCGGGCAGGCGCTGGGGTGGTGGCACCACGGTGGCGGAAGATTGCCACAAGGCGGGGTCGCGCAGCAGCGCGGCGCCGTTGACCCAATCGGCCATGCCCGGGCCAAGCAGGCCGATGCCCACGATGTCGGCGCTGAGCGTGTTGGTGGGCGAACCCATCTCCGCAACGATGCCGTCGCTCAGGTCTGTGCTCATGACGCCGCCCCGAACACCAGGCTGGCATTGCTGCCGCCGAAGCCGAAGGAGTTGCTGGCCGCCACCTTCAGCGGTTTCTGCAAGGGCTCGCGCAGCAGGCCGGCGTGAAGCCCGGGGTCTTGCTGCTGCAGGTTCAGGCTGGGTGGCGCCAGGCCGTGCTGCAGCGCCAGCAGCGCGATGCTGGCCTCGACGCCGCCAGCGGCGCCCAAGGTGTGCCCGGTGTAGCCCTTGGTGCTGCTGCAGGGCAGGGTGCTGCCGAAGACGGCGCACACGGCCCGGTCTTCGGCGGCGTCGTTGCCGGGCGTGCCGGTGCCGTGCAGGTTGAGGTAGTTCACGTCGTCCGGACGCAGACCGGCTTGTGCCAGCGCGGCGCGCATGGCCAGGGCGGCGCCCGCGCCTTCGGGGTGGGGGCTGCTCATGTGGTGGCCGTCGCTGCTTTCGCCAGCGCCCAGCAGCCAGCCCATGGCGCGGGCCGGCGCAGCGCCACCTGCGCGTTCAAGCAATGCAAACGCCGCCGCCTCGCCGATGGACAGGCCCGCACGCGTGGCGTCCCAGGGGCGGCAGATCTGGCCCGAGGTCAGCTCCAGCGCCTTGAAGCCGTAAAGCGTGGTCATGCACAGGCTGTCGACACCGCCCACCACGGCGGCATCGATCAAACCCAGGCGGATCAGACGTTCTGCCGCCGCGTAGACCTTGGCGCTGGAAGAACACGCGGTCGACACCACGCAGGCCGGCCCGGTGAGCCCAAGCGCTGCGCGCACATAACGCGCAACCGATGCGGTGTTGTGCGTTTCGCCGTAATGCAGGCTCTCGGGCAGTGCACCGGTCGTGGCATCGCGGTGGCGGTAGGCCACTTCCGTCTGCAGGATGCCCGAGGTGCTGGTGCCCAGGAAGACGCCCACTCGTGCTGCGCCCCAGCGCGCGCTGGCGGTACGCACGGCGTCGGCGAAACCGTCGCTGCGCAGCGCCAGTTCGGCCAGGCGGTTGTTGCGGCAATCGAAGGCGGCCAGGTCTTCGCGCCAGTCGATGTCGTCGAGCCCTTCGACCCCATCCACCACCCCCAGCCAGGAGCCGATGTCGGCCGTCTCGAAGCCGCGCCGCGCGAGGCCGGTGCGGCCGTCTCGCAGCGCCTCGAAGTTGGCCTGGCGCCCATGGCCGAGCGCAGTGACCAGGGTGTGGTGGGTGATGGCCAGAGGCTTCATCACAGGTCCGCCACCAGCAACACATTGGCGAAGGGCGTGCCCGCACTCATGGGCACTGCGCGCGCGCTGAAGCCCATCTGCTGCAGTGCGGCCAACCACTGCGGCACCGTGCGGCCGAAAGTGGGCGGTGCACGGTGGCCGCGCACCCAGGTGACGGCGATGTCCACCCACTGGCTGACGCGAAAGCCCCGCGCGTCGTTCATGTCGCCCACGCGCATCAACAGGCGGCCATGCGGCTGCACGGCTTCACGCACGCGGCGCAACAGCTCGTCTTGCGCGGCGTGGTCGACGTAATGCAAGACGTCGAGGATGACCACCAGGTCGCAGGCCGGCAGCGGTGTGTGGCGCATGTCGCCGCAGATGAACCGGGGTGCGATCGGCAGCTTGCCCACGGAAGCGTTGGCACGCTGCACATCACGCGCCATCAACTCGATGCCGGTGTAGGCCGTAACCACGGGCGCTGCAGGCCATGCCGCGGGCCAATGGCCCTGCCGAGCCAGCTGCGCGCCGTGCTGCAGCAGGCTTGCCAGCAGGCCCTGGCCGCAGCCGATGTCGACGATGCGGCCGCCGTGCTTGAAGTCGCCGCGTTCCAGCATGCCGCGGAAGACGGGGTCGCGCCCGAGCTTGCCGCGCGCAAAGTGCCAGGCAAAACGGCCGGCCGCGCGGTACAGCGCGGTGGCTTCGTCGTGCAGCTGATGCCAAAACGCATCGGTGACCGCACAAGGCCGCGGCGGCGGCGGGTTGAGTTGTGACTGTTCGGCGGACGTCATGGGTTGGCGCGACTCACGCCGTGCCGCGCGGCGGCAGGGCCGCGCGCAGGGTGGTGGGTTCCAGGCCGGCCTCGCGGGCACGAACCAGCAGGGCCGGCAACACGTCCAGCAGCACGGGCTGGCCGGCGGCGTTGCGCCTGGCGTGGCCGTCGTGCAGCAGCAGGATGTCGCCGGCCGCCAGGGCTTGGCCACCGCGCCCGATCAGGCGGCGCAGCACGCGTGCGGCATCGCCATCGCGGGTGTCGTAGCCGCGGCGTGTCCAGCTCACGAGGTGCAGGCCCAGCCGATGGAGCACCGGGTCGAGCAGCGGGTTGCGCAGCCCGGCCGGCGCGCGAAAGCAGTGCGGGCGCTGCCCGGTCAGGCTGGCCAGCTGGTCTTGTGCGGTGCTGATTTCCTGCGCCAGCGCGCGCGGGCCGCGCAGCGAAAAATCGTGGCGGTGCAGGTGGCTGTGGTTCTGCACGTCGTGGCCGCGCCGCACCATCTCGCGCACCAGCGCCGGGTGCTGCGAGGCGCGCTGCGCGATGACGAAGAAGGTGGCGCGAGTGCCGTGCGCGTCCAGCAAATCGAGCACGCCGGGCGTGACATCGGGGTCGGGCCCGTCGTCCAGCGTCAGCGCGAATTCGCGCCGCGCCACGGCGGCTGCGGGCAGGCGCGTGACGTTGGGCCCCAGCAGGGCGCTGCGCGGCCACAGGCCGGCAGATGTCAGGCCGGCATGGTTCAGCACCACGGCTGCCAAGGCCCAGGGCGCGGCGCCGGGGACGAACAAGGCGGCTGCGCCCGCGGCCGCGTGCAGGCCCACACTGGCGCGCAGCGCGGGTGGCCAGGGCCAGGGTGTGGCGGCGGGGTCAGTGGGCAGGGCGGCCATGAAGGGCGGTGCTGCGTGATTGCAGCAGGCGTGATGAAACAGGCGGCCGGGGCGTGCGGCTCAGAAATTCTGTCATGCCGGGGTGCTGAGCCCGTTCTGGGGCTGGCTCCGGGGCCCGGACGTGCGGGGTATGAAAGCCGCTGCCAGCACCAGCGCCAGCAGCGCACCTGGCGCCACCACGGCGCCTATGGCCGACAAGGCCTGGATGTCTGACACCGCAATCAGCCCGAAACCCAGCACGGTGGTGATGTTGGCCAGCAGCAGCGAGGCCAGGGTGTCGTCGTTGGCCTCGCCACCGCGCTGCAGCATGTCGAAGAAGAGCGCGTAGTTCGAGCCCACCGCCACCACCAGCAGCAGGCCCACCAGGTGCAGGATGCCCATGGGCACCTGCAGCAACGCCAGGCCGCCCAGTGTCAGCAACACGGCCAGCAGCAGCGGCTGGCACACCGCCAGCACGCGGCGTGCATTGCGCAGCGCCACCGCCACCATCAGCACCACACCCAGACCGCCCAGCGCCGCCTGCGTGCGCGCTTCGCCCAGGTAGCGCTGGTACATGCGGCCGAGCTCTCCGCCGATGTCCAGCACCTGCACCTGCGGCACGTCTTGCAAGGCGGCGGTGACACGGGCCAGGTCCACCACCTCGGCCACGGGTTGAAGCGGCAGCAGCGCCGTCCAGGTGCCGTCGGGGCGCTGCAGCATCAAAGCGTTCAGCAACGGTGCGATGGCCGTGCTGCGGGCTGTCTCGGGCGTGGCCAGCGGCAGGCTGCGCGCCTGCGCCACGGCCTGCAGAAAGGGCGCCAGACGCTCCGCCTTCAGCGGCCCGCCTGCAGTGGCTTGCGCCAGCGCCTGCTGCAGCGCGGCGGCTTCGGGCAAGGCGGCTTGGCGACGCTGCTGCGTCTGCAAGCTGGGCAGGAAGCGCGTGACGCTGTCGAAGCCGGCGATGACACGCTGGTTCACGAGTTCTTCCAGACGGTCCGACGCGGCTTCGGCGTGCTGCAGCGCGAGCTCAGCGGTTTCGCCCTGCACCACGACGAATGCCCCGCCGTCAGAGCCCGAGGTGATGTCGGCGCGCAGGCTGGCATCCAGCGCCAGGGCTTCCTTGGAGACCGGGCTCAGCGACAAGAGTTCGGCGTCCCAGAGGCCGTCGCGTTGCGACACGAGAACTGCCGACGCCAGGCCCAGCACCAGCCACAGCCAGCGCGTACGCGGCAGCACGGTGATGGCCACGCGTGCGGCATGGCCCAGCTGGCGGCGCAGCCCCATGTTGCTGGCGCCGTCGGGCATCAGCACCGGCAGCAGGAAGCGTGTGGTCAGCACCGCGCCCACAAGACCCGCCAGCGAAAACACGCCCAGCTGCTGCAGACCCGGAAAGCCCGAGAACAGCAGCGCAGCAAAGCCGCACAGCGATGTCAGCAAGCCCAGGCGCACCGTGGGCCAGCCGCTGGCCAGCCACTGGCGCCAGCCGGTGCCATCGCGTTGGCTGCGACCCCCGGCCTGGATGAGGTAGTAGATGGCGTAGTCCACCGCCTCGCCGATGAGCGTGGCGCCGAAGCCCAGTGTCACGCCATGCACATTGCCGAAAACGAGGCTCACCGCCACGATGCCCGCCACCACGCCCGTGACCACCGGCAGCATGGCCGCACCCAGGGCCAGAGGCGACGCGAAGGCCAGCAGCAGCAGGGCGCTCATCAACACCGTGCCGGTGATGGCCAGCCACTTGATTTCTGCTTCGATCTGCGTTCGGCTGTCGACTGAGAACACCGGCGCACCGCTGACCAGCAGCTGCAGCGATGGCGCCTGCATCTGCACCGTTGCCGTTGCGAAGGCGCTGCGCAGTGTGGCGATGGCAGCCTGCTGCGCGTCGAGGTCGGCGCCGTCGGCGCGCAGGCCGGCCAGCAGCAGTGCGCGGGGTGCTTTCGCTTCAACGCTGCCTTCAACATCCCGAGCCACCCACACACCGTCGTCGGTGCGCGGCGCGCGCACGGGAATCATGCTTTCGGCAATGCGCTGCACCTCGCCGGTGGGGTCTTGCTCCAGCAGCCCCTTCAGCGCGTTGCCGCCCGGCGTGCCCAGCATCGACAGCGTGTCGTCGATGCCTTCACGCAAACCCGCCGCCGTGAAACGTTCCGGCGTGATGGCCGGGCTGAGCAGGTAGCGGCGCTCGAACATCCAGGTGCCGACATCGGCCCAGGCGTCGTTTTCGCCGTTGCTCACCTGGTCGAACTGGCCGCTGGCACGCAGCGCCGCGGCCAGTTGTCTGGAGGCTGCTGCGCGCTGTGCGGCGCTGCCCCCTTCAATGCCGATGAAAAGCGTGCGCGCCGGCGCGCCACCCTTGATCTGGTCGATGAGCACACGCTGCTGTGCATCGGCCGTGGCGGGCAGGAAGGCCGAAAGGTCGGCGGTGAAGGTGCTGCGCGTGATCTGCCACGCGGCCAGTGCCATCAGCGCGGCCCAAAGCAGCAGCACCGCCGCTCGGTGCCGCGGACCCAGAGGGCCGGCGGTTTTCATCTCGGGGCTGGCGGGACGGGCTTGGCGGGTGTGGCCGGGGCCGGCGCGTCGATCAACATCAGCGAACGGTCGCCGCCCACCAGCCGCAGGTCGATGCTGCGCACCTCGGCGCCGGTGCCCGCCATCTCGAGCTGCTGCACGCTGCGCGCCAGGCGCGCGTCGAGCGGCGTCAGCAGCAGCACCCAGCGCGCGGCGTTGCCACTGACCTGGGTGTTGAAGTGGCGCTGCAGGGCCGCGGCGTCGCCGTTCAGCGTGCCGCGCATGGCGTCGGCCAGCGCGGCCAGTTCGGGGATGGCGTCCAGCGCCATCTGGCGTGTGCGGTTGCCGCGCTTCAACACCACCTGGTTGCCCTGCACCTCCATGCTCTCGGCGCGCGGCTCTTCGGTGTAGCGCGCAAAACGGTCGGGCGCCTGGAAGCTGAGCCGGCCGCTGGCGCGCAGCGTGTTGTCCAGCGTGGTGACGGTGCGCTCCTCGGTGAAACGCGCATCGCCGCCTTTGCGCTGCGACAGTTGCGCCATCAGCGCGGTGAGGTCGAACTTCGTGGCTGCGCCCTGCGCCCAGGCAGCACTGCCAGTGAGTGCCAGCGCGGCACCCAGCAGCGCCCGGCGCACGGGTTGCGCAGGATCAGGCCGCCGGGTTTGCATGCTGCGTGTCCTCGTGCCAGTAGTCATAAAAGTTGAACCAGTTGTACGGCGCCTCGCGGCACAGCGCTTCCAGACGCAGAACGTAGTCGGCCACGGTGGCGTGCACCAGACGTTCGCGTGCGGCAGGGTCGGCGGGCACTTCACGGAAATCGGCCAGGGTCTCGAAGCGCACTTCGTATCGTTTGCCACCGCGGTACAGGCCCACCATGAACATCACCCGCCGGCGCAGCATCATGCCCAGGCGCACCGGGCCGTCGGTGAAGCGGGTGGGCCGGCCCAGGAACATCAGCTCCAGGCTGCCGCCGTGCACGGCGTCGCTTGACACGAAGCGGTCGCCCATCAGGCCGGTGAGACCACCCTTGTCGAGAAAGTCGCGGATGGCCAGGGCCGAGCCGCGCTGGCCGATGGGGATGATGCTGACCTCGAAGTCGGGCGCCAGCGCCTGCAGCACGGTGTGGATCATGCGGGCGTTGTCGGGGTACATCACCATCGCCACGGGCAGGCCGGGGTGGCTCATGCCCACCGCGTGGAGGGCCTCGAAGCTGCCGATGTGCGCGCCCAGCAGGAACACGCCGCGCCCCTCGGCCACGCTGCGGTCCATCAGCTCGTTGCCGGTGATGTGCATGTCGAAGAGGTCCAGCCGCCCGGCGGCGAACCAGATGCGGTCCAGCGCCACCGAAGCGAAGGTGTGGATGTGGCGGTAGAGGTCCATCCAACCCGCCGGGCGGCCCAGCACGCGGCTGAGATACAGGCGCGAAGCGCGGCGCGGCGTGGGCGCGAAAAGCAGGTAGTACAGCGCGACGGGATGCAGCACCAGCCGCGCCACCGGCCGGCCCAGGTGGGTGGCGATCCAGGCCAGTGCGCGTATGGCCAGCAGGTTGCTGCGCTCGGGCGTGGCGGTCCAGTTGCGCGCGTGGCCGGTGTCGCGGTTGCTGTCGTCGCCTGCTTGCGAGCATGGTCCCGAGCTTGGTCCCGAGCCTGCTTCCGAGCCTGCTTGCGCCCCGACTTGCGTGCGCGTCTGCGGGTTCACGCCGCAGCCCCTGGCGTCAGTTGGCCCTTGGTCACCACCTGGCCCTCACGCCGCACCTCGAACGCGACCCCGCTGCCCTGGGCCTGCAACTGCACCTGCAGATCAGTGCCCGGCAGCACCGGGCTGAGGAACTTCACCTGCGCGATTTGCGGCGCAGCCCCCAGGCGCATCTGAAGCTCGGGCCGGGCCTGCAACGCGCGCATCACGAAGCTGAGCAGTGCCACGCCCGGCAACACGGGCTGGCCGGGGAAGTGGCCCGCAAAGGCCGGGTGATCGGCCGCCACGTGGAAGTGGCCGCCCTCGGCCAGGGCATCGTGCGCAAAGCGCGCCAGGGCTCGGGCGGTGAGCTTGCCGGTGGCTTCGCGCGGCAGTGAAGGCACATGCAGCACACGCCGCGGCACGAAGGCGGCTTCCAGGGTTGCTCGCAGCGCTTCCGTCACCTGCCGCGCGGTGCGCGTGGGTGCGACCACAAAGGCCACCGGCCGCGTGATGCCGTCGGTTTGTTCCTCAGGCATCCAGAAGGCGCCGTCTTCCACGCCCGGTATGCGGTTGAGGTGGAAGTTGAGGTGCGCCAGCGAACTGCGTTTGCCGGCCACATGGATGAGGTCGTTGGCGCGGCCGAGCAGCCTGAAGTGGTGTTCGTCCTGCAGCTCCAGCACATCCGCCAGCGGCGTGGCTTCGAGCACATGGCCGCCGTGCACGAGAAAACGTTCGGTGCCGTTCTCGCCCGGCTCGCGCCACAGGCGCAAGGCGCCCAGGGTGTGCCAGGTGTCTCCGGCCGTGGTGCGGCGCGTGGCTACCTGGCCGGCTTCGGTACAGCCGTAAATCTCGACCAGGCGGCCCTGGCAGGCGTCTTCAGCCTGCGACGCCAGCTGCGGCGACAGCGGCGCCGTGGCCGACAGCAGCAGCTGCACCCGGGGCAGCGCCACATCGGCCAGCAGCAGCGTCTTCAGATGGAAAGGGGTGGTCACCAGCGCGCGAGGTTCGGGCACTTCGGCCAGGGCGGCGGCAATGTCGGCCGGGTAGAAAGGTCGGCCGGCGTCGAAGCAGGCGCCGCCCAGCAGGGCCAGCATCACGGTCGACTCGAAACCGTAGCTGTGCTGCGCCGGCACCGTGGCCAGCACGTTCAGGCCTTGCAGCGATGGCCAATCGCACAGCGCGGCCAGACGTTCGGCCTCGGCGCCGATGTTCTGCACCAGCGCACCCCAGCGTTTGCCATGCGGCTGCGGTGCGCCGGTGCTGCCGCTGGTGAGCAGGCGCACGGCTTCCAGGTCTGCAGGGATCAGAGGGACCTCGGTGGCCGGGGCTGCGCCGTCGGGGACCGCGATGAACACGCGCTGCAAGCCGCCGACATCCAGCGCCGCGTCATCCACGAGTGCATAGGCCGTGCTGCCCGGCGACGCCCCGGCGCCTTGCAGCGCGCGCAGCGTCTCGGGCAGCGCATTGGGCGGCATCAGGCTGGTCTGGCCGCGCAGCAGTGCTGCGGCCAGGCCCAGCGCGAAGTGATAGCGGTCCTGGCACAGGTTGATGGGCTCGCCGTGGGCGGGCAGGCTCAAGGCCAGCGTTCGTGCATGACCCAGAAACTGCGCGGCACTGACGGGCACACCGCGATGCCATGCCAGGGGGGCGGCGAGGTCACGCGGAGCCAGCAGGGGCAGGGCAGACGGGTTCATCGCGGTGCCGAGGTGCCCGTGGCGCGCCAGGCCTGCAACACACGACCCAGCGTGACACGCTCGAACTCCGGGTGGCGGTGGTAGCGCCAGAAGTGTTCACCGACGAAAAAAAGCACCGCCGCCAGCGGCGTGAGCACACCGCAGAAGAACGACCACCAGACCCAGGGCGCCAGCAGGTACAGCGTCAGCGACAGCACGATCATGGCCACGAAATAGGCCACCCAAAGCGCCGTGAGCCGGCGTGTGTAGACCTGCATGGCCGGCGTGAAATGACTGTGTATGCGCCCGGCCATCATCGTGATGAGCGCCGTGCTGCCAGGCCGCAGCGTGATGGCGAAGCTTGAGGCCAGCATGGCGTGGATGGCGGCGTGCTGCAGCACATAAAGGCGGTTGACATCGGCGCCGCCGCGCAGCACCACGGCCACGAGCAATGCTGTCAGAGCAACAGCGCCGAGAAGCGTGGGGCCGTGGCGGCGGGCAAGACCCCCGACGAACATCGACACCAGCAACGGGCCGAACAGCGCAGCCACCGACCACACGCGGTCGGGCCACCAGGCCATCAGCGCATACGACATCAGCGCATAGGCCACCAGGGCCGCCGCAGCCGCCACGATGCGCCAGTGGGGCACTTGGCAGCCTACTTGGTGCGGTGCTGCGCCACGTGAACGGCCAGGCTGCGCAGCGACTGGAAGATCTGGTGGTTGTTCTCGTCGTCCGAGCGCAGCTGGAAGCCGTAGCGGTGCGAGACCTCGAGCGCCACTTCCAGGATGTCGATGGAGTCCAGGCCCAGTCCTTCGCCGAAAAGTGAAGCGGCGGGGTCGATCTCCGCGGCCGCTGTCTCGAGGTTCAGCGCCTGCACGAAGAGGTCGGCCAACTCGCGCTCCAGCGCGGGCAGATCGGTGCTCACAGCGGCAGCCACGGCGGTGTTCAAACTGGTGGCAGGGGCGGTCGGCAACTCGGTCACGAAACTTCCTTCAACAGGCCACGGCCTGGCCGCGGCTAAGCCCACCATTCTAGGCGGGGGTCAGGTCTGGGACGGGACGGCGTCGCGGTGCAAATCCGTGACACGCTGCACCTCGTTCTTCGAGCCCAGCACCACGCTCACCCGCTGGTGCAGCTTGTGGGGCTGGATGTCGAGGATGCGTTCGCGCCCGTCGGTGGCCAGGCCGCCGGCCTGTTCCACCAGGAAGGCCATCGGGTTGGCCTCGTACATCAGGCGCAGCTTGCCGGGCTGTGCGGGTTCACGCTGGTCCCATGGGTAGAGGAAGACGCCGCCGCGCGTCAGGATGCGGTGCACGTCGGCCACCATGCTGGCCACCCAGCGCATGTTGAAGTCTTTGCCGCGCGGGCCGGTGCGGCCCAGCAGGCACTCGTCGATGTACTGCTTCACCGGCGGCGCCCAGTGCCGCATGTTGCTCATGTTGATGGCGAATTCCTTGGTGTCATCAGGTATGTGCACACCGCGCTGCGTCAGCATCCATGAGCCGGTCTCGCGGTCGAGCGTGAACATGTCGACGCCGTTGCCCACCGTCAGCACCAGCGTCGTTTGCGGGCCGTAGACGCAGTAGCCGGCAGCAGCCTGGTGTTTGCCGGGCTGCAGGAAGTCTTCCTCACTGACACCTTGCGCGTGGCCCACCTTGCGCAGCACGCTGAAGATGGTGCCGATGCTGACGTTGACGTCGATGTTGCTGCTGCCGTCCAGCGGGTCGAAAAGAAGCAGGTATTCGCCCTGTGGGTACCGATTGGGCACGACATGGATGCTGTCCATTTCTTCGCTGGCCATGGCCGCGAGGTGGCCGCCCCATTCGTTGGCCTCGATCAGCACTTCATTGCTGATGATGTCCAGCTTCTTCTGCACCTCGCCCTGCACGTTCTCGCTGCCGGCCGTGCCCAGCACGTCGCCCAGGGCGCCCTTGTTCACGGCGATGGCAATGCGCTTGCAGGCGCGCGCCACCACCTCGATCAAGAGCCGCAACTGGGCCGGAATGCGCCCGTGTTCACGTTGCTGTTCAACGAGATACTGCGTGAGGCTGACTCGTTTCATGGCTGGCCTTCCAGCGCGCGGCCGACGATCTCGCGCACGTCGTTGCTGAGGTCGGCCTTGGCCGCCACTCGCACGATGGCTTCATGCGCCGCGCTGCGGTAGGGCTCGGCCAGCGTGGCCCAGCGGTCCATGGCGCGGGCAAAGCGGCCGGCCACATGCGGGTTCAACGCGTCCAGCTCCAGCAGCTTGTCGGCCCACAGCACATAGCCGGCGGCATCGGCGCGGTGGAAGGCGGCCGGGTTCTGCGTGCACAGCACCGTCAGCAGGCTGCGCGCGCGGTTGGGGTTGCGGATGGAGAAATCGGGGTGCTTCAACAGCGCCTTGGCACGTGCGAACACGCGGCCCGGCACCGCCTGCGTGCCGTGCACCTCGGGCACGGCCTCGGCAGCGCGCGCCTGCAGCGCAAACCACTTGTCCAGCACCAGGGCGTCGCCGCCGGCCAGGGCGTGGAACCGCTCCAAAGCGGCATCGGCCAGCGGGGAATGGGCGTTGACGAGGGCGCTGATCGCACCGAGCCGATCGCTCATGTTGCCCGCGTCCTTGAAGCGCTGGTAGGCGCGGCCGGGCCAGACGCTGTCGCCCGTGCGCGCGGCGTTCAGCACCAGCATGGCCAGCGCCAGGTTGGCCAGCGCACGCGGGCCGGCCTGCTCGGCCAGCGGGCTGTAGCCGGCCTTCACCTGGTGCGCTTCCACGGCCCAGGCCCAGTCCTCAAACAGATGCTCGGCCATCAGCGCACGCCACTGTTCGCGCACGACGTGGATGCGCTGCGGGTCGGCGCTGCTCAGCTGCTCGGCGATGTAGCTTTCGCCAGGCGCTTCCAGCGCCAGGGCCTTGAAGGCGGGGTCGAGCGCGGGGTCGCGCAGCACGCTGCGCAGTGCACGCGCCAGCGCGGTGTCCAGCACCGGCGCCTCGCCGTGGGCCAGCGCGCGCAGCAGTCGCGCCAGCACCAGGCGCTGGCCGGCTTCCCAGCGGTTGAAGGCGTCGCCATCGTGGGCCAGCAGGACCACGCGCTCCACATCCGACAGGCCGTCGTCCAGGCGCACCGGTGCGCTGAAGCCGCGCAGCAGCGAATGCACGGGTTGCGCATCCACGCCTTCAAACACGAAGCTCTGCTCGGCGCTGCTCAACACCAGCGTGCGTTCTTCCGCCAGCACGCGGCCGCCAGCGGCGATGAGACCCGTGACGACCGGGATGACGTACGGCAGCTTGGTCGGCTGGCCCGGCGAAGGCTCGCTGTGCTGCGCCAGCGTCAGCGTGTAGCGGCGGGCTTCAGCGTCGTGCTGGCCGCTGGCGCTCAGGCGCGGCGTGCCGGCCTGGGCGTACCAACGTTTGAAAATCTCCAGATGGTTCGCGAGTTCGCTGCCCGGGTTGGCATCGGCAATGGCCTGCGCAAAATCGTCGCAGGTCACGGCCTGGCCGTCGTGGCGCTGGAAATACAGCGCCATGCCGCGCGTGAAGCCTTCACGGCCCACCAGCGTGTGCATCATGCGCACGACTTCAGCGCCCTTTTCATACACCGTGGCGGTGTAGAAGTTGTTGATTTCCAGATAACTGTCGGGCCGCACCGGATGCGCCATGGGGCCGGCGTCTTCCGGGAACTGCCACGCCCGCAGGCCCAGCACGTCGTCGATGCGCTTGACGGCACGGGCCGAGGCTGTGCCGGCCATGTCCATGCTGAATTCCTGGTCGCGAAAGACCGTCAAGCCCTCTTTCAGCGAGAGCTGGAACCAGTCGCGGCAGGTGATGCGGTTGCCCGTCCAGTTGTGGAAGTACTCGTGGCCAATCACGCTTTCAATCGCTGCGAAGTCGGCATCCGTCGCCGTCGCTGCATTCGCCAGCAGCAGCTTGGTGTTGAACAGGTTCAGACCCTTGTTCTCCATCGCGCCGCCGTTGTAGTCCTCAACAGCCACGACCATGAAACGGTCGAGGTCGAGCGCCAGGCCGAAGCGCGCTTCGTCCCACACCACGCTGGCCACCAGCGAATTCATCGCGTGTTCGGTTTTCTCCAGGTCACCCGGGCGCACATAGATCTGCAGCGTGTGGTCTTTGCCGCCGCGTGAACGGATGCGCTGCTCGCGGCACACCAGTTGCCCGGCCACCAGCGCAAACAAGTAGCTGGGTTTGGGGAAGGGGTCGTGCCACTTGGCAAAGTGGCGGCCCTTGTCGAGCGTGCCCTGTTCCAGCAGGTTGCCGTTGGAAAGGAGCACCGGGTACCTGGCCTTGTCGGCACGCAGCAGCACGGTGTAGACGGCCATCACGTCGGGCCGGTCCAGGAAGTAGGTGATGCGGCGAAACCCTTCGGCTTCGCACTGCGTGAAGAAGCCGCCACCGCTGGTGTACAGGCCCGAGAGCTCGGTGTTCTTCTCGGGGCAGCAGGTATTGCGCAGTTCGAGCAGAAAGCTCTCGGCCGCCGGCGGGTTGTCGATGACGAGTTCATCGCCTTCGTGACGAAAGCTGACGCTGGCGCCATCGGCCTGCACACGCAGCAGCGTCAGGCCCTCGCCGTGCAGCCGCAGCGCCTGTCCGGGGGCTGCGGCGGGGTTGCGCTCGATGCGCAGCTTGCTCGCGACGATGGTCTTGGCAGGCTCCAGATCGAAGGTGAACTCGGCCGTGCGGATGAAGAACGCCGGCGCGGCATAAGCCTCGCGGCGCACGAGGGTGGTGGTGGCTTCACGCATGGGGCGTGGTCCTCGCAAAATGAGATGTGGGCGGGCGCAGGTGCGCCGTCGATGGACCAAGCTTCCCGCCATGGAACCGGCTTTGCCGGGCCACTGGCGGACGGCCCCCACGGGGGGTAGCGAGCGCTAGCGAGCTTGGGGGCCCCATTACAAACCTTGCTTCAGGCTGGCTTCGATGAAGTTGTCGAGATCGCCGTCCAGCACTTTCTGCGTGTTGCTGGTCTCGACGTTGGTGCGCAGGTCCTTGATGCGGCTCTGGTCCAGCACGTAGCTGCGGATCTGGTGGCCCCAGCCGACGTCGGTCTTGGTGTCTTCCAGCTTCTGCTGCTCTTCCATGCGCTTGCGCATCTCATGGTCGTACAGGCGCGAACGCAGGCGTTTCCAGGCCACGTCGCGGTTGCTGTGCTGGCTGCGCCCGTCCTGGCACTGCACCACGATGCCGGTGGGAATGTGCGTCAGCCGCACCGCCGAATCGGTCTTGTTGATGTGCTGGCCGCCGGCGCCGCTGGCGCGAAAGGTGTCCGTGCGCACGTCGGAGGGGTTGATGTCGATCTCGATCGAGTCATCCACCTCGGGGTAGACGAACAGCGACGCAAAACTCGTGTGGCGGCCGCCGGCGCTGTCGAAAGGGCTCTTGCGCACGAGTCGGTGAACGCCGGTTTCGGTGCGCAGATGGCCGAAGGCGTACTCGCCTTCCAGCTTGATGGTGGCGCTCTTGATGCCGGCAATTTCGCCCGGGGTTTCGTCTTCCAGCGTGGCCTTGAAGCCCTTGCGTTCTGCGTACTTCAGGTACTGGCGCAGCAGCATGCCGGCCCAGTCGCAGGCCTCGGTGCCACCGGCGCCGGCCTGGATGTCGATGAAGCAGTTCAGCGGGTCGGCCGGGTTGCTGAACATGCGGCGGAACTCCAGGTCCTCGACCGTCTTCTTCAGCGCTTCGGCTTCAACGAGGATGGACTTCAGGCCGTCCTCATCGCCTTCTTCCTTGCTCATCTCGAAGAGCTCGGCGTTGTCGGCGATGTTGCTGTGCAGGTGGTCGATGGTCTCGACCACGGTCTCCAGCGTCTTCTTTTCGCGGCCCAGTTCCTGGGCGCGTTTGGGCTCGTTCCAGACCGCCGGGTTTTCCAGCGCGGCGTTGACTTCGTTCAACCGCAGGGATTTGCGGTCGTAGTCAAAGATACCCCCGAAGCTGCTCGGTGCGGGCGCCTAGGTCGGCGAGCAGCGTGCCGATGGCGTTGATGTGTTCGATGTCCATGGTGGGATTGGCCTCAAAGCGAACCCCGGATTGTCTCTCATGCCAGGAAGTCCTTCAGGTGCTGCGCCAGGGCCTGCGGCTGGTCGTGGTGCAGCATGTGACCGCAGGGGCTCAACGTGGCGCGCTGCACGCTGGGCACGTGGGCCAGGCGCTGGTGGAACTCTTCCTTCGTGTACCGCGTGCCCCACCACTTGGTCACGTCGGTGAGGTTGCCTTCCACCCACAACAGCGGTGCGCTGATGAGCTTCCAGGTCTCCAGCACCTGTGGCACCTCGTACAGCACCGGGTTCACACGTTTGTGCGCCGGGTCGCCCAGGATCTGCCAGCGCCCGTGGGCGTCTTGTGCAGACCAGTGTGGCGCCAGCCAGGCGGCCTTGTCGGCAGGCAGCAGCGGGTTGTTTTTCATCAGGCGTTCGGCCACCTCGGCGACGCTGGCGTAGTCGCGCAGCGCCTGCGGCTGCTTCAAATCGTCCAGCCACTTCTGCAGGCGTTTGGGCGCGTGATGGGGCTGGGTCGCAGGCATGCCGAAGCCTTCCAGGTTCACCAGGCGGCGAATGCGCTGCGGGCGCACGCCGGCATAGCTCATCACCACATTGCCGCCCATGCTGTGGCCGAGCAGGTCGATGGCGCCAAAGCTGTCAGATGGCAACAGTGCA
>JBBSCV010000024.1:0-19678 GCA_038249925.1 Burkholderiales bacterium | reverse complement strand
GCAGCGCTGCGGTGCAGCGCCTGCGCGTCGGTGTTGGCGCAGATGAACTCCACGCCCTGAACGCCTTGGGAAATCATGTGTTCGACGGCGTTGCCGCCGCCGCCGCCGACACCGATCACCTTGATCTGCGTGCCTTCGTCGAATTCGTCGATCATTTCGATGGCCATGTGAGCCTCCTGAAAAAGTGAATAGCAGTTGCCGTTGCGTTGCCGAACATGGGGTGCGCGTCGTGTGCAGGTCTATGCCGTCTCATTCATGCACCCCTCCTAGAAATTCCCGAGAAACCAGTCTTTGGCGCGCCCCACCATGTTCTTCACAGAACCGGCTTGCGCTGCCGCCTTAAAACCCCGCGCCCGCGCCAGGCGGGCTTCTTCCAGGAGCCCCATCACCGTGGCGCTGCGCGGGTTGGCCACCATGTCGAAGAGCGCGCCGCGGTACAGCGGCAGGCCCTTGCGTACAGGCTTCAAAAATATGTCTTCGCCCAGTTCCACCATGCCCGGCATGACGGCGCTGCCGCCCGTGATGACGATGCCGCTGGAGAGCAGTTCTTCATAGCCGCTCTCGCGGATGACCTGGTGCACGAGGCTGAAGATCTCCTCCACGCGCGGCTCGATGACGCCGGCCAGCGCCTGCCGGCTCAGCATCCGCGGCGCGCGGTCGCCCAGGCCCGGCACCTCGATCTGGTCGCCCGGGTCGGCCAGCAGCTGCTTGGCCACGCCGTGTTCGACCTTGATCTCTTCGGCGTCTTTCGTGGGCGTGCGCAGCGCCATCGCGATGTCGCTGGTGATCAGGTCGCCGGCGATGGGAATCACCGCCGTGTGGCGCACGCTGCCGTCGGTGTAGATCTGCACGTCGGTGGTGCCGGCGCCGATGTCGACCACGGCCACGCCGAGGCTCTTCTCGTCGTCCGTCAGCACCGCGCCCGCGCTGGCGCTCGGGTTCAGCACCAGCCGCTCGACTTCCAGCCCGCACCGCCGCACGCACTTCAGGATGTTCTCTGCGGCACTTTGTGCGCCGGTGACGATGTGCACCTTCACCTCGAGGCGGCTGCCGCTCATGCCGATGGGCTCTTTGACCTCGTGCCCATCGATGATGAATTCCTGCGGCTCCACCAGCAGCAGGCGCTGGTCGTTCGGAATGCTGATGGCCTTGGCGGTTTCCACCACGCGGCCGACGTCGGTGGTGGTGACCTCGCGGTTGTCGCGCACGATGACCATGCCGGTGCTGTTCTGGCCGCGGATGTGGCTGCCGGTGATGCCGGTGTAGACGCGGTCGATCTTGCAGGCGGCCATCATCTCGGCCTCTTTCAAGGCCTGCTGGATGCTCTGCACCGTGGCGTCGATGTTCACGACGACACCGCGCTTCAGGCCGTGCGTGGGCGCCACACCCAGGCCGGCCACGCGCAGGCTGCCGTCGGCCAGCACCTCGGCCGCCACCACCATCACCTTGGCGGTGCCGATGTCCAGCGCGAACACCATGTCCTTGAATTCTTTGGCCATGTCAGTACCGCCCGGCCGCGCCGAAGGTCCTGAGCGCCCCCCCGGGGGGCAGCGAACGAAGTGAGCTTGGGGGCATATGCCGTTCCTCTAGTTGTTTCTGGCCGCTGCGGGTGCGCTGCCCGGCGACGGTGTGATGTCGACACCGCGCAAGGGCGCGGTGGTGCTGACGCCGCGCAGCCGCACGGCATAGCCGTCGGCGTGCCGCAGGTCGGCGTATTCCAAAGGCTGCCGCCACTTCGCGGCCACCTGCGTGTAGGTGCGCACGAAGCGTTCGCTGCGCGCCATCAATTGCTCTTCGTTGCCGCGGCCCAGTTCCAGCGCGGCGCCGCTGTCCAGTTCCACGCGCCAGCTGCCGCGGCCGCTCAGCTGCACGCGTGCCACGTTCAGTTCCAGTTGCGCCAATGCGGGCTGCAGGCGGCGCAGCAAAGCCAGCATGGCCGCGGCGTTGCCTTCCGGCCCGGCCAGCACAGGCAGGCTGTCGTCTTCGACGTCACCCACGTTGGCCTCGAAGACTTCGCCGAAGCTGTTCACCAGGCGTTCGCCGCCGGCACCTTCTTCGCCCGCCGCGCCTTCCCAGATGGCCGCGGCGCGGTGCTCTTCCAGACGCACGGCCAGCACATCGGGCCAGACGCGGCGCACCACCGCGCGGCGCACCCAGGGCACGGTCTCGAAGGCAGTGCGGCCGGCCTGCAGGTCGACGCTGAAGAAGTTGCCGGCCAGCCGCGGCGCGGCGTTGGCGCGGATGGTGGGCACGCTGTTGCGCGCCATGTCACCGTCCAGCTGAATGGTGAGGATGGGGAAGAACGGGCTGCGCATCAGCCACAACACGCTGGCCACCGCAGCGCCCAGCGCTGCCAGCACGAAGATGACGGCGGCCACGCCGTTCATCAGCCGCACGTCGGCCGGCAGCACCAGCGGCGGGGCGCTGGTGCGGGGGCGGGCGGTCGTGAAGCGCGGCATAGTTCGTGGTCGATCTGGTGGTCTGTCTCGCCGGGGCTCAGCCGCGCTGCACGCCGGGGTGGGCGTCCAGCGTCGCGGCCTGCAGCAACTGCAGGCAAAGCTGTTCGTAGCTGATGCCGGCAGCGCTCGCCGACATCGGCACCAGCGAGTGGCCGGTCATGCCCGGGCTGGTGTTCATTTCCAGCAGGAAGATCTTGCGGTCGTTGTGCCTCGCGTCCGTTCGCAGCATCAGATCGGCACGGCCCCAGCCACGACAGCCCAGCGTGCGGTAAGCGGCCAGCGTCAGGCGCTGCACCTCGGCTTCTTCTTCCGGCGCCAGGCCGCTGGGCACGCGGTACTTCACGACGTCGGTGTAGTACTTGTTCTGAAAGTCGTACTTGCCCTCGGGCGCCTCGATGCACACCACCGGCAGCGCGAGCGCATCGGCGCCTTCGCCCAGCACAGGGCAGGTCAGCTCGATGCCGTCGATGAATTCTTCGCACAGCACATCAGCGTCGTACTGCGCGGCCAGGGCCACGGCGCCAGCCATCTCGCTGTAGCCCGCCACCTTGGTGATGCCGATGGAAGAACCTTCGCGCGGCGGCTTCACGATCAGCGGCAGGCCGATCTGGTCGGGCACCGCCATCACGTCTTCGCGCGTCTGGCGCTCGGGCGCCAGCCATTGCCAGCGCGGCGTGGGCAGGCCCTCGGCCACCCACACGCGCTTGGTCATCACCTTGTCCATGGCGATGGCGCTGGCCATCACGCCACTGCCGGTGTAGGGGATGCCCAGCAGCTCCAGCGCGCCCTGCACCGTGCCGTCTTCGCCATGACGGCCGTGCAGCGCGATGAAGACGCGCTGGAAGCCTTCGCGCTTGAGATCGGCCAGCTCACGTTCGGCCGGGTCGAAGGCGTGCGCATCCACGCCCTGGCTGAGCAAGGCGTCCAGCACACCGCCGCCCGACATCATCGAGACCTCGCGTTCTGCGCTGCGGCCGCCCATCAGAACTGCCACTTTGCCCAGGGCCTGGACTTCCGTGGCATGCACGTCGTCGTTCATCGTGCGCCCTCCCCTTGCAACAGTTGCTGCGGCAGCGCGGCGATGGAGCCGGCACCCATGGTGATGAGCACATCACCGCCCTTCAGTGCGCCGTGCAGCGCGGCGGGCATCTCGGCCAGTTCGCCGACGAACACCGCGCCGGGCACCGCCAGCGCCAGCGTGCGGCTGTCGGCGCCGGCAATGGCGGCTTCACCCGCGGCGTAGACCTCGGCCAGCAGCACGCGGTCGAAACCCTGCAGCACCGCGGCGAAATCGGCAAGACAGTCGCGCGTGCGGGTGTAGCGGTGGGGCTGGAATGCCAGCACCAGGCGCCGGCCCGGAAAGGCCCCGCGCGCGGCCGCCAGCACGGCAGCCATCTCCACCGGGTGGTGTCCGTAGTCGTCGATGAGCGTGGCGCGGCCGCCATCGGCGGTGGGCACTTCACCGTGCCGCTGGAAGCGCCGGCCGACACCGGCAAAGGTGGCCAGCGCAACGGCGATGGGCTCGTCAGCCACGCCCAGTTCACGCGCCACGGCGATGGCGGCCAGCGCATTGCGCACGTTGTGCAGGCCGGCCAGGTTCAGCGTGATGGTCAGGTTCTGGCGGCCGGCCTGCACCACGCTGAACTGCATCTGGCCGCCTGGCAGAGCCCGCACGTTCACGGCACGAAAGTTCACCGGGGACAAACGGTCGCCACCAGCGGCGCCGGCCTCGGTGCCGCCCTCGATGGCATACGTGAGCACCGGGCGCTGCAGGCGCGGCAGGATGGCGCGCACACCCGCGTCATCGGCGCACAGCACGGCGCGACCGTAGAAGGGCAGGCGGTGCAGGAAGTCGACGAAGGCGCCGTGCAACCGCTCCAGGCTGTGGCCGTAGGTTTCCATGTGGTCGGCGTCGATGTTGGTGACGACGCTGATCACAGGGTTCAGGTGCAGGAAGCTGGCGTCGCTTTCGTCGGCCTCGACGACGATGAACTCCCCCGCACCGAGCTTCGAGTGGGCACCCGCGGCCAGCAGCTGGCCACCGATGACGAAGGTCGGGTCCAGCCCGGCTTCGGCCAGGATGCTGGCTGTCAACGAGGTGGTCGTCGTCTTGCCGTGCGTGCCGGCGATGGCGATGCCCTGCTTCAGCCGCATCAGCTCGCCCAGCAGCACGCCGCGCGGCACCACGGGCACGTGGCTCGCACGGGCTGCCAGCACCTCGGGGTTGTCAGGCTGCACGGCCGTGCTGGTGACGACGGCCTGCGCGCCTGCGATGTGCGCTGCCGCATGGCCGATGTGAACCTGCACGCCCATCTCGGTCAGCCTGCGGGTGAGCTTGCTCTCGGTCTGATCAGACCCGCTGACGCGGAAGCCCTGCTGGTGAAGCACCTCGGCGATGGCGCTCATGCCGGCGCCGCCGATGCCGACAAAGTGGATGTGCTTCAGCGCGTGCTTCATGCGCGCACCGCCGGCTTCTTGACCAGTGCTTCGATCTCATCGGCGACACGCGCCGCAGCGCGCGCTTGCGCCAACGGGCGCGCTTTCTGCGCCATCGCCAGCAGGCCGGCGCGGGTTTGCGCGGCCAACACCTCGGCCAATTTCTGCGGCGTCAGCGCCGTCTGCGGCAGGTGCACGGCCGCGCCGTGGCTGGCCATCCATTCGGCGTTGTCGCGCTGGTGTGCGGTGGTGCGCGCGATGAAGGGCACCAAGAGCGCCGGCACACCGACCGCACAGAGTTCACTCACCGTCACCGCGCCGGCGCGGCACACCATCAAGTCGCAGGCCTCAAGCCGCGCCGGCATGTCGGTGATGAAGGGCAGCACCTCGGCACTGATGCCGTGCTGCGCGTAGGCGGCGCGCACGTCGTCGGCCTGCTGCGCGCCTGTCTGATGCACCACCCGCGGCCGCGCTTCGGGCGGCAGCAAGGCCAGCGCAGCCGGCACAGTGCTGTTCAGCACCTGCGAACCCAGGCTGCCGCCCACCACCAGCAACTGCAGCGGGCCGCTGCGGCCGGCCCAGCGCTGCGCAGGCTCGGGCAGGGCCTCGATCTCGGCGCGCACGGCGTTGCCGGTGACGACGGCATGCTTGACGCTGCGCGCGGCCGGCCCGTCGAAGCCGAAGGCCACGCGGTCGGCCACGGGCAGCAGGCTGCGGTTGCTGAGCAGCAGCGTCGCGTCGGCGTTCACCAGCACCAAAGGCTTGTTCAGCAAGCTGGCCATCAGCCCGCCCGGAAAACACACATAGCCGCCCATGCCCAACACGGCGTCGGCGCCACGGCGGCGCAGGATTCCGAGGCAATCCCAGAAGGCCTTCAGCAGACGCAGGCCACCGGTCAGCGTGTGCAGCGCGCCCTTGCCGCGCAGGCCGCTGAAGCCGATGGTGTCCATGGGCAGGCCTGACGGCGGCACCAGCTTGTTTTCCATGCCGTTCGTGGTTCCCAGCCAGCTGACCGTCCAGCCGCGGCCCTGCATCTCTTTCGCCACCGCGAGGCCGGGAATGATGTGGCCACCCGTGCCGGCGGCCATGACGACCAGATGCGGCATCACGCGCAACCTCCGCGAGATGCAATCAAGGCAGTGCGCGGAACCGGCTCTGCCGGGCCGCTGCATGAGCCCCCTCGGGAGGTAGCGAGCGCAGCGAGCTTGGGGGCCAACATCATGCGCGGCCTCCGCGCATCAGTGCGCGATTCTGGCTTCGGCCCGCGCGCTGCGCGCACTTCACATCGCTGCGCGATATGAGCCTGCGCCGGTATCGCGCACCCGTGCTCTGCACGGAGACCCTGCTGCGCAGGGTCTTCATGCGCGGCCTCCGCGCATGAGTGCGCGATTCTCGATATCCACGCGCAGCACCATCGCCAGTGCGACGAGGTTCATCAGAATGGCGCTGCCGCCATAGCTCATCAGCGGCAAGGTCAGGCCCTTGGTGGGCAGCACGCCCAGGTTCACGCCCATGTTGATGAAGGCCTGGAAGCCCATCCAGATGCCGATGCCCTGGCACATGAGCCCGGCGAACACGCGGTCCAGCGCGATGGCCTGGCGGCCGATGTGGAAGATGCGCCGCGTCATCCAGAAAAACGTCACGATGACGGTGGCCACGCCGATGAAACCCAGCTCTTCGCCGATGACGGCGAGCAGGAAGTCGGTGTGGGCCTCGGGCAGGTAATGCAGTTTTTCCACGCTGGCGCCCAGGCCCTGGCCGAAGATCTCGCCGCGGCCCAGGGCGATCAAGCTGTGCGTGAGCTGGTAGCCCTTGCCCTGCGAGTACTTCGGGTTCCAGGGGTCGAGATAGGCCAGGATGCGTTCGCGCCGCAGGTCGTCGAAGTAGAGGTAGAGCGCGACGGTGGCGATGATCACCACAGACATCAGGAAGAACATGCGCGCGTTGACGCCGCCCAGGAAGAGCACGCCCAAGGCGATGGTGGCAATGACGATGAAGGCGCCCATGTCGGGCTGGCGCATCAGCAGCACACCCACGAAGGCCACCGCCACCACCATCGGCGTGACGGCGCGGAAGAAGTTCTCGCGCGCATCCATGCGCCGCACCATGTAGTTGGCGGCATACAGCGCAATCGCCAGCTTGGCCATCTCGCTGGGCTGGAAGTTCATGAAGCCGAGCGGAATCCAGCGCCGCGAGAAGTTCACCACCTTGCCGATGAAAGGCACCAGCACGATGACGAGCAGCATCAGCGCGATGACGAAGATCATCGGCGCGTGCTTCTCCCACACGCTCATGGGCACCTGCACCACCACCAGCGCGGCCACGAACGCAATGGCCAGCGCGAACACGTGCCGGCGCAGGAAGAAGGTCTGCGTGTAGTTCGCGAACTTCGGGTTGTCGG
The DNA here is from genome assembly GCA_038249925.1 of Burkholderiales bacterium. Taxonomy (GTDB): domain Bacteria; phylum Pseudomonadota; class Gammaproteobacteria; order Burkholderiales; family Burkholderiaceae_C; genus Rubrivivax. Next base: position 12,382 of record JBBSCV010000024.1, on the reverse strand, counting down.
GCAGCGCCACGCTGGCCGAATAGACCATCACCACGCCCAGAAAGATGAGCGCGGCCACCACCGCCACCAGCGTCTGGTCGAAAGCCATCAGGCGCACCGGGCGGTCGCCGCCGACGTGGATGCGGTCGCGCACGGGCAAGGCGCCCACGGCGTCTTCACGCGGCGCGAACCAGCCTTTCACGGTGTCGAGGGTGGCGGTCATGGCGCTCGCGGCCTTCATGCCAGCGCCCCGCGTTCGGCCGCCACGGCCTGCACGGCCTGCACAAACACGTCAGCGCGGTGGGTGAAGTTGCGGAACATGTCCAGGCTGGCGCAGGCCGGGCTCAGCAGCACTGCGTCACCGGGCCGGGCTTGTTCAAAGCACCAGGCCACGGCGGCTTCCAGCGTTTCGTGGCGCTGAAAGGGCACGGGGCCCAACATGGCCTCGATGGCCGCGGCGTCGCGGCCGATGGTGGCCACGGCGCGCGCGTGTTGCGACAGCGGCTCGCGCAGCGGCGTGAAGTCCTGCCCCTTGCCGTCACCGCCCAGGATGACGATCAACTGCCCCGGCGCCTTGTCGGCACCCAGGCCGTTCAGCGCCGCCACGGTGGCGCCGACGTTGGTGCCCTTGCTGTCGTCGAAAGCCTCCACGTCGCCCACGCGCGTGATGAACGCCACGCGATGCGGCTCGCCGGCGTAGTCACGCAGGCCGTGCAGCATGGGCGCCAGCGGGCAGCCGATGGCGGTGGCCAGCGCCAGCGCGGCCAGCGCGTTGGCCGCGTTATGGCGGCCGCGCACACGCAGCGCGTCAGCCGGCATCAGGCGCTGCAGGTGGATTTCCTCGACCTCGTCCTTCTTGCGCCTGACGGTTTCGTCAGCAGGCAAGGCACGCACCAGCCAGGCCATGCCGCCTTCGGTGACGAGGCCGAAGTCGCCCGGCCGACGTGGCGCGTCGAGGCTGAATCGCACGATGGAGCGCGTGATGGGCTTCGGTCTGACCTTGCCCTTCACCGACACGGGCAATGGGACCATCGCCTCGACCGCCGCGTCGTCGTGGTTGATCACCATCGCGCCGTGGCTGCCGAAGACACGCGCCTTCGCCGCTGTGTACGCGGCGAGCGTGCCGTGCCAGTCGAGGTGGTCTTGCGTGATGTTCAACACCGTGGCGGCGGCAGGCTCGAAGCCGCGCACGCCGGTGCCGCCACCTTCGAGCTGGAAGCTGCTGAGCTCCAGCACCCAGACCTGCGGCAGTGCGTCGGTGGCGTCTGGCTCGGCGTCTGGCCCGGCGGCCGGCTCGGCGGCTGGCTCGGCTGCCGACAGCAGCGCCGCCAGCACGTCGGGCACGGGCGCGTCATCGTCGGGCAGCATGGCGGGCGCGGTGCCGGTGGCGTCTTCCGCAACGGCTTCGGGCTCGTCATCAGCCTCGACTGCGGGCAAGGCTTCGTCTGCAGGCGCGGCTTGCGTCGGTGGCGCCGGCAGCTCGACCAGCAGCGCGTTCAGGGTACCCAGCAGCGTCGGGCCGATGTTGCCGGCCACGGCCACGCGCCGCCCCGCACGCGCCACCAGCAGTGCGGTCATCGCGGTGGTGGTGGTCTTGCCGTTGGTGCCGGTGATGGCCAGCAGCTGCGGCGCATAGGCCCAGGCCGTCTTCAGGTCGGCCAGGGCGCGCACGAAAAGATCGAGTTCGCCGAGCACGGCAATGCCGATGGCACGTGCTTCGTCCAGCAACGGCGCCACGCGCGCATCTGTGGGCGCCAGGCCGGGGCTCTTCAGCACCAGCATCACGCCACTCAGTTGGCTGGGCAGCAGCTCGCCACCGATGCGTTGCGCGGCAGGCCACTCGGCGGCAAGCGCAGCGTCGCCCGCGGTCTGCTCGCGCGAATCCCACACCGTCACCTGCGCGCCGCAGCGCGCGCACCAGCGCGCCATCGCCAGGCCGCTGTCGCCCAGGCCCAGGATGAGAACGGGGAGGTCCTTCAGGAAATTCATCGACGCCACGCCCCGATGACGAATGGGCTTGCGCAAGGACTTGCGCGGAACCGGCTTTGCCGGGCCGCAGCAAGAGCCCCCCCGGGGGGTACCGAACGCAGTGAGGTTGGGGGCACCGTGTTCACCGCAGCTTCAAGCTCGCCAGGCCGATGAGGCACAGCAGCATCGTGATGATCCAGAAACGCACCACCACCTGACCCTCGGCCCAGCCTTTTTTCTCGAAGTGATGGTGCAGCGGCGCCATCAGGAAGATACGCCGGCCCTCGCCGTATTTCCGCTTCGTGTACTTGAACCAGCCCACCTGCAGCATCACGCTCAATGCTTCGGCCACGAAGATGCCCCCCATGATGCCGAGCACGATTTCCTGGCGCGTGATGACGGCGATCGTTCCAAGCGCACCCCCCAGCGACAGCGCGCCCACGTCGCCCATGAACACCTGCGCCGGGCTCGTGTTGAACCACAGGAAGGCCAGCCCCGCGCCGGCCATGGCGGCGCAGAAGATCAGCAATTCACCCGCACCCGGGATGTACGGGAACAGCAGATAACGGCTGAAATTGACGTTGCCCACCACGTAGGCAAACACGCCCAATGCGCTGCCCACCATCACCACCGGCATGATGGCCAGGCCGTCCAGGCCGTCGGTGAAATTCACCGCGTTCGAGGCCCCGACGATGACGAACCAGGTCAGGAAGATGAAGCCGAAGACGCCGAGCGGGTAGCTCACCGTCTTGAAGAACGGCACCATCAGGTCGGCACGCGGCGGCAGTTCATTGCTGAAGCCGCTGGTGACCCAGCGGATGAACAGTTCCAGCGTGCGCAGCGCATTGGTTTCGCTGACGCTGAAGGCCAGGTACAGCGCGGCGACGATGCCGATCAAGCTCTGCCAGAAGAACTTCTCGCGGCTGCGCATGCCCTCGGGGTCTTTGTTGACGACCTTGCGGTAGTCGTCCACCCAGCCGATGGCACCGAAGCCGAAGGTCACGAGCATCACCACCCAGACGAAGCGGTTGGTCCAGTCGAACCACAGCAGCGTGCTGACGCCGATGCCGATGAGCACCAGCACGCCGCCCATCGTGGGCGTGCCCTTCTTGCCCAGATGGGTCTGCACGCCGTATTCGCGGATGGGCTGGCCGATCTTCAGTTCCGTCAGGCGGCGGATGACCCAGGGCCCGAAGGCCAGGCCGATGAGCAGCGATGTCATCGCCGCGAGCACGGCGCGGAAGGTGAGGTACTGGAAGACGCGCAGGAAACCCAGCTCTTCGGGGTAGGCCTGCATCAACCACTGGGTCAGGCTCAACAGCATGGATCGGCCCCCAGCGGCGCAGGCGCCTTCGTCATTCGCTGCAGCGCTTGCACCACCTGCTCCATCCTCATGAACCGTGAACCCTTGACCAGGACCGAGACTGCCGCCGGCCGTTCTGCAGGCAAGGCGCTCAACAGTTCAGCCACTGTGCCGAAATGACGATGAGCGCCCGCATGCGCGCACGCCTCGCCGGCAGCCCAGAAAAACTCGATGCCGGCAGCGCGGGCCGCAGCACCTACCTCGGCGTGGAAGCGCGGGCCTTCTGCGCCCACCTCGCCCATGTCGCCCAGCACCAGCCAGCGCGGGCCGGGCAGTTCGGCCAGCACGCGAATGGCGGCCAGCACGGAATCGGGGTTGGCGTTGTAGCTGTCGTCGACGAGCGTGACCGCCAGCCCGCCCAGCTGCAGCCGCTGCAACTGCGAACGCCCGTGCACCGCCTGAAAACCCGCCAGCCCGCGCGCCACCGCCGCCAGCGACAAGCCCGCAGCCAGCGCGCAGGCAGCCGCTGCGGCCGCGTTGGCCACGTTGTGGCGGCCGGCCAGCGCCAGCGTGGTGTCGGCACCGCCCACCGGCGTGTACAGCTCCAGCTGCCAGGCGCCGCCGTCGCCACTGTTGCCCTGCCAGTCAGCGCGGGCCCAGACGTGGCTGGCAGCGTCGGCCGCGGGCTGCAGGCCGAAGGTGAAGACACGGCGCGCGCCGGCCATTTCTCGCCACAGCGGGGTGTAGGCGTCGTCGACGGGGATGACCACCGTGCCCTGGCCGGAGCAGTCGGGCAGCGCCGCGATGACGCTGCCGTTCTCGCGCGCCACGGCTTCCACGGTGGCCATGAATTCGAGGTGCTCGCGCTGGGCGTTGTTGACCAGCGCCACGGTGGGCTGGGCCATGTCCGCCAGCAGCGCGATTTCGCCCGCATGGTTCATGCCCAGTTCCAGCACGGCGGCGCGGTGCGTGGCACGCAGGCGCAGCAGCGTCAGCGGCACGCCGATGTGGTTGTTGAAGTTGCCCTGCGTGGCCAGCGCGGCATCGCCATGCTCGGCGCGCAGCATGGCCGCCACCATCTGCGTGACCGTGGTCTTGCCGTTGCTGCCCGTCACCGCCACCAGCGGCAGCGTGAACTGCGCGCGCCAGGCGCGGGCCAGCTGTTGCAGCGCCAGCAGCGTGTCGGGCACGTGAAGCCCGGGCAGCATATTGGCGCCCAGGCCGTGCTCGGCCAGCGCCGCCACGGCACCCGCAGCGCGTGCAGCGGCCAGGTGCTCGTGGCCGTCGAAGTGTTCGCCGCGCAACGCGACGAACAGGTCGCCGGGCTGGGTGCTGCGCGTGTCGCTGTGCACGCGGGTGATCGCCACTGCGGGCGCGGTGGCGGGGTCGCCCACCAGCACGCTGCCGGGCAGCAGTGCGTGGGCCTGGGCCAGGCTCAGCATCGGCAACGCGGCGTTCATGCGGCCACCCTCTGGCCACGCGCCAACAAGGCCGCCTGCGCTTCAATCAGGTCGGAGAACGGGCGCTTCACACCGGCCACTTCCTGGTAGTCCTCGTGGCCCTTGCCGGCCAGCAGCACCACGTCGCCGGGCTGCGCATGCAGAACGGCATGGGTGATGGCGGCGCGGCGGTCTTCGATGACAGCCAGCGCTTCAGCCTGCGCCACACCCAGGATGATCTGCGCCAGGATGCCCTGCGGCGCCTCGTCGCGCGGGTTGTCGCTGGTCACCACCACATGGTCGGCGCCGGCGGCGGCGATGGCGCCCATCAGCGGGCGCTTGGTGGCGTCGCGGTTGCCGCCGCAGCCGAACACACACCACAGCTTTCCGCCGCGCGCGGTGGCCAGCGGGCGCAGCGCGCGCAGCACCTGCGCCAGCGCGTCGGGGGTGTGGGCGTAGTCCACCAGCACTTCGATGGTGTGCTCGCCGGCCACACGCTGCAAGCGGCCGGGGACAGGGGTGAGCCGCGGCGCCACCGATGCAGCATCTTTCAAGGGCACACCCATCGCGCGCAGGCCGCCCAGCACCACCAGCAGGTTGCTGGCGTTGAACTCGCCCACCAGCGTGCTGTGCACCGCCGCCTGTGCTGCACCTTCGCGCAGTGTGAAGGCCAGCCCTTGGCCTTCATAGTGCAGGTCTTGTGCGTGCAAACGCGCAGGGCCGTGCAGCGAGACGGTCCACAAGTCCAACCCGCTACCCTGCAGGTCTTCGGCCAGCTGCGCGCCGAACTCGTCGTCGATGTTGATCACCGCTGCGCGAAGCCGCGGCCACGCGAAGAGGCGGCGCTTGGCGCTGCCGTACGCGGCCATGCTGCCGTGGTAGTCGAGATGGTCGCGCGTAAGGTTGGTGAACAGCGCGACGTCGATGCGCGCCGCGTTGAGGCGCTGCTCCACCAAGCCGATGGACGAGGCTTCCAGCGCACAAGCCGAGAACCCCAAGTCGACAAAGCGGCGGAACGCCTGGTGCAGCGTCACCGGGTCGGGCGAGGTCAGGCCCGTGGCTTCCACGTGCCCGGGTTCACCCACGCCCAGCGTGCCGATGACGCCGCAGCGCCGGCCCAGGTGCGTCAAGGCCTGCGCCGTCCACCACGCGGTGCTGGTCTTGCCGTTGGTGCCGGTGGTGGCCACCACGTCCAGCACGGCGCTGGGCTGGGCCAGGCAGAGGTCGGCGATCTCGCCCGTGGCGGCCTTCAGGCCGGCCAGCGCGGCGATGCGTTCGTCGTCGAAGCCGTAGGCCGTCACACCCTCGGCTTCCACCAGGCAGGCGGCAACGCCGGCGGCCAGCGCGGCGGCCACGAAGCGGCGGCCGTCGGTGGCCAGGCCGGGCCAGGCGATAAATCCATCACCCGGCTGCAGCGCGCGGCTGTCGCAGCGCAGCTGGCCACCGTTGCGCAGCGCCACGTGCGCGGCCAGCCAGGCAGCGGCTTCTTGGGGGGTGGCCAGGGTGGTGATCACGCTCGGACGCTCTTGCTCAAAAGCTCTCGGTCTCGCCCGGCACGGGCTTGGCGCTGATCTGCGCCTTCACGTCGATGTCGGGCGCCACGTTCATCATGCGCAACGTTTGCTGCACGACCTGGCTGAACACCGGTGCAGCCACCTCGCCGCCGTAGTAGACGCCCTTGCCGGGCTCGTCCACCATCACCGCCACCACGATGCGCGGGTTGGCCACCGGGGCCAGGCCAACGAACCACGCGCGGTACTTGGTGCCGTAGCCCTTGCCCTCTTGCTTGCGCGCGGTGCCGCTCTTGCCGCCCACTGAATAGCCGATGGCCTGCGCCTTGATGGCCGTGCCGCCGGGGCCGGCGGCCATCTGCAACATATGGCGCACCTGCTGCGCGGTCTTGGCACTCATCACGCGCTGGCCCATCACGGGCTGGCCCGGCGCTTCGTCGCTGTGCAGGATGGTCGACGGAATGAGCTCGCCGTCGCGTGCAAACACGGTGTAGGCGCGCGCCAGCTGGAAGAGGCTGGCCGAGACGCCGTAGCCATAGCTCATGGTGGCGTGCTCGATGGGCCGCCACGTCTTGTAGGGGCGCAGCCGGCCCGTCACGGCACCGGGGAAGTCGATGCGCGGCTTCTGGCCCAGGCCGATGGCGGTGTAGGTTTCCCACAGCTCACGCGCGGGCATCGACAGCGCCAGCTTCACGGTGCCGACGTTGCTGCTTTTCTGGATCACCTGGGCCACCGTCAGCACGCCATGCGGGTGGGCGTCGTTGATGGTGCTGCCGGTGATGGTGATGCGGCCCGGCGCGGTGTTGATGAGCGTGTTGGGCGTGACGCGTCCGCTCTCCAGCGCCAGCGCGGCGACGAAGGGCTTCATCGTCGAGCCGGGCTCGAAGATGTCGGTCAGCGCGCGGTTGCGCAGTTGCGCACCGCTCAGGTTGCGGCGGTTCGATGGGTCGTAGCTCGGGTAGTTGGCCAGCGCCAGCACTTCGCCGCTTTGCACGTCCAGCACCACCACGCTGCCGGCCTTGGCCTTGTGCTCGAGCACCGCGTCGCGCACACGCTGGTAGGCGAAGAACTGCACCTTGCTGTCAATGCTGAGCGTGATGTCGCGGCCGTTGACGGGGTCGGCCTGGTCGCCGATATCTTCCACCACGCGGCCCAGGCGGTCGCGCACCACCTGGCGCTGCCCGGCCCGACCCACCAGTGCCTTCTGGAAGCCGAGCTCGATGCCTTCCTGGCCCTTGTCGTCGATGTTGGTGAAACCCACCACGTGCGCGGCAGCTTCGCCTTCCGGGTAGCGGCGCTTGTACTCGCGCACTTCCTGCACACCCTTGATGCCGAGCGCCTTCACATCCTGCCAGGCGGCTTCTTCCATGTGCCGGCGCATCACCACGGCGCCGTTGTTCACGCCTTGCATGCGTTCGTTCAGCTCGGCCACGGGCATGCTCAGCCGGCGCGCCAGCTCCTTGCGCTGGGCGGCGTCGGCGCTGAAGGTCCTGGCGTCCACCTGCACCGAAGGCAGCGCCACGCTGGTGGCCAGCACCAGGCCGTTGCGGTCGAGGATGCGACCGCGGCTGGCCGGCAGCTGCTGCTTGAACACGAAGCGCTTCTCGCCCTGCGCCTGGTAGAAGTCGGTCGCGATGATCTGCAGGTGCACGGCACGCCCCAGCAGCACCAGAAAGGCCACACCGACCAGCAGCACCACGAAGCGCGAACGCCAGGGCGGCGTCTTGCTCGCCAGCAGCGGGCTGGTGGCGTAATTGACGCTGCGCACGCTGTTGGGCGCGTTCATGGCGTCTCTCCGCGAACCACCCCGCGTGCGATGCCCGGCCTGGCTTCTGCCCCGTCCGCTGCGCTACGCGAGGCGCCCGAAGCCGCAACAGCCGGCACCAGCGGGTCCACCACATAGGCCGTCACGGCCGGCGTGGCGGTGCGCATCTGCAGGCGTTCACGCGCGGTGCGTTCCACCCGCAGGTGCGTGCTCTGGGCCTGGGCTTCGGCGTCCAGGCGCTTGTATTCGGCGTCGAGCTGGCGCTGCTCGGCACGGGCTGAATCCAGCGCAGCAAAAAGCTGGCGCGATTCGTAGCTGGTCTTCACCAGCAGCAGGCAGCTTGCCAGCAAAGCGGCCACCAGCGCGGGAATCAGCAGCAGGTTGAGCTTCATCGTGCCGCCTGCTCATGCCGCCAGGGTGCGCTCGGCCACGCGCATCACCGCTGAGCGCGCGCGCGGGTTGGCCTTGATCTCTTCGGCGCTGGGCTTCACCCGTGCCACGGCCTCCAGCCGCATGGCCTTGGCCGGCGCAAAGGGCACGCGGCGGTCCACCACCTCGCGGCTTTCACTGGCGATGAAGGTCTTCACGATGCGGTCTTCCAGTGAATGGAAGCTGATCACCACCAGGCGGCCTGCCGGTGCCAGCAGCTGCAGCGCGGCCTTCAGGCCCTGTTGCAGCGCCTCAAGCTCGGCGTTGACGTGAATCCGTAGAGCCTGAAACGTGCGCGTTGCAGGGTCCTGGCCTTTCTCGCGGGTCTTGACGGTGCGAGCCACGAGCGCGGAAAGCTCGCCGGTGCGCAAGACGGGATGGCCGCTTTCGCGGCCAGCGACAAGCGCCTTTGCAATCTGAGCAGCAAACCGTTCTTCGCCATAGTCACGTATCACCTCCGCAATTTCATGCACGTCGGCACGAGCCAGGAATTCAGCCGCCGTCTCGCCGCGCGTGGTGTCCATGCGCATGTCCAGCGGGGCATCGAACCGAAAGCTGAAGCCACGTGCGCCGTTGTCGATCTGCGGCGAGCTGATGCCCAGGTCGAGCAGCACGCCCGCCACCTGCGTGATGCCTCGTTCGGCCAGGGCTTCGGCCATGGTGTCGAAGCTCTCGTGGCAGATGGCAAAGCGCGGGTCGCTGATCTCGGCCGCGGCGGCGATGGCTTCCGGGTCCTTGTCGAAGGCCACCAGGCGGCCGGCCGGCGAGAGCAGCGCCAGCACGGCACGGCTGTGGCCGCCGCGGCCGAAGGTGCCGTCCACGTAAATGCCACCCGGCTGCGTCACCAGGGCCTCTACGGCCTCGTTGAGCAACACGGTGGTGTGGCGCCATGCAGGGGCGGTGTTCACCGAATGACCAGGTTGCGCAGCGCTTCGGGCCGGCCCAGCGCCAGGGCCTCGGCTTCGCGGGCCTCGTGGCGGGCGCTGTCCCACAATTCGAAGTGCGAGCCCACGCCCATGAACTTCACCTTCTCAACGAGCCCGGCCCAGTCGCGCAGTTCCGGCGGAACGAGCACGCGCGCGGCACTGTCCAGTTCGACCTCGGTGGCGCTGCCGATGAAGAAGCGACGCCAGGCGTCGTTTTCGGTGGCCAGCGAGAGCACGCTGTTCTCGAAGGCTTCCCACACCGGCAGCGGGTACAGCGAGAGGCAGCCGTCGGGGTTCTTGGCGACGATCATCTGCCCTTGCACCGTGGCCATGAGCACGTCACGCCAGCGGGCAGGCACGCTGATGCGACCTTTCACGTCCAACGTCAGTACCGGACCGCCGCGAAAAACCATGACTGCCACTTTCCCCCACTAAACACCACGAAATCCCACTTTAACTGAGCCGGTGGCATGGGGTCAATGCCGCGTGGCCGAAAAATCAATCAAATCAAGCACTTACAAGGCTTTCTGAAATCAACCTCGCAGAGAAACTTGTTGTGAATGAATGACTTGGCGGAGTGACTGAAAGTCGTTTATGAGGTGGTGGATGCCTGCAAAAGCAGCGCTACGGATAACCAGACCACGCCAGCGCGACGCCCGCGGCGGCCGGAAATGCAAAAGGCCCAGGGAACACCTGGGCCTTGAACGGGCGGGCGCAGAGCCTGCGGTGCAGGCGCTGCTGGTGGCGAAATCAGGCGTGCGTGGCGCGGCGCGACTGGCGCAGCACCAGGGCGCCGATGCCCAGGCCCATCAGCAGCCAGGTGCCGGGTTCGGGAACGACGCCGACAGTCAGGTTGTCCATGCCGACGTACAGCGAGGCGCCCGGCCCGCCCACGGTCAACGATGTGATGGCCAGGCCGGTCGTGAAGCCGCGAAAGCTGTCGATTTCGCTGGAGGGCGTGAAGGTGGTGGTGGTGCCATTGCTCAGCGTCAGGGTGACGGGCACGGCCTGGAACGCATCACTGAAGTTGGTGGCGTAGAAATTGCCACCGACGGCCGTGACCGGGGCGCCGGTGAAGGTGATGGTCAGCGCCTCGTTCGGAAAGTTGGTGCCGATGAAGGTGCCATTGCCGTACAGGCCTTGGGGCGCGGAAACGGTGTAAGCGAAGGCACCGCCAGAGAAGCTGGCCGACGGGTCACCGCTGAAGGAGGAGTCATCAAAGCCTTCGGTGTAAGAGCCGGGCAGCACGTTGGCCATGAATGCGGCCGATGTCGTGTACGTGGTGGTCTGTGCCGAAGCGGCGGCCGAGACCGCCAGGGCAGCGACGGCAAATGCGATCTGCGCAAGTTTCATGAGGGCATCCGTTCTGTAAGGTTGAAGGGAGAGCTTGATAGCTCGTTACTGCATGTTGCGGACGCTGCCGGGGCACGTCATCCCGCAAGTCGGGGGTGGCAGCGTGGCGGGCAGAACTGCAGCCGTACCCCGGCTTCCCGGCAGCGGGGCATCCATCTGCCTGTACGCTCGCCCGTGCCATGTCCTACGAAGATCCCCTCTGGAAGTTGCGCCATGCTCTGGCCGGCGTTGCGCTGGCGCTGTTGCTGGCGGTGCTGGCTTCCGCGCTGCTTGGCAGTGTGCTCGGCGACCTGATCGCCGGCACCTACGGCGCGCGCGTGGCCGTGTACAGCGCGCTGCTGCTGTATGTGGTGGTGGGCGCCGGCGTGTTGTTCACGAAAGTGGCGCAGCACGAGACGCGGCCGCTCTCGGCAGGCCGCGTGGGGCTGTGGTTCGCCAGCCTGTGGCTGTGGCCGCTGCTGCTGTTGCAGCGCGGAAGGCGCAGCCCCGACGAGAGTTAGTCGGACTGCAGGATGCGACGGCCGGAGGCCGCCTGCAGCGGGCGCGCATTCATCGGGTAGATGCGCGAGAAGATGCCGATCTGCTCGGCCGTCATGGCCTGCGGCGCGCGCATCACGACCCACTGCACACCTTCTGAACACGGCGGCGTGGTCAGTGAGCCCATGTAGGTGTAGTAGCGGCGGTCGTTGGGCAGCAGCGCCGCGAGCTCCAGCGGCTCGCGAGCCGGCATCGCTTCACCGCGTTCCAGCGGCAGGTTGTTCCAGACGTTCTGCACCACCGGGTTGGGCGGGCCTTCGTCGAAGAGCAAAGCCACCACGGCCAGCCGGCCCTGTTCGTCCTTGTGCACGAGATGCAGCGACATCTCGAACTGACGCCCGTCGATGCGCTCTTCAGACGGGCGGTGAAAGTGAAACTGCTGCAGCTCGAAGCGACGCGCGCCGATGGTGATGTTGTTGCCCGGGTCGATCTTCACCTTCACCGTGTGGCCGTCGTCCAGCACCGAGAACTTGCTGGCCTGGTAATCGAAGCGCACCGGGTCGAGGTTGACGGCCAGGCCGCCGCGGATGTCGATGGGGCTCTGGCGCACGCCGGTCCTGCACAGCGTGTACTCGGACTTCAGGCCGCCCCAGGCCGCCGGCCCGGCATCGCCCTGGTAGCCCCAGTGCACCGCCCCGGCTCCTGGGCCGTGAGCCAGCTTGCCGACTTTGGCGGGCTGCCGCGCGGCGCGCTTTCCCGCCGCGCCGGTGGCCGCCGCTGGAGCAGGCGGCGACAACGTGCTGCGTGTGCTGATGCGCACGTCATAGGACCCGCCCGAACTGTTGGGTACGCCGCCCGAAAGCCGATCGGCCAGGCGCTGACGCAGATGCTCCAACGGGTCGACAGCGGCGGGCGCGGCCTCGCCGGCAGGCGGCGGCAGGTCTTCTGGCGCCAGCCTGGTCGACGGTCTGGCCGTGCCCTTGGCGGGTGCCGCCGCCGCCGACTTGGCTGCGGGTTTGCCCGCTGGCTTGACAGAGGTGCGGGCTGCATCCCCCGGCTTCGCCGCCGCCTCGTTTGCCCGGGCAGAGCCCGCGCACAGCAACATGGTCGCGGCACAGGCCAGCGCCGCCACCGAGAGGGCGGCAGCGCCAGGGAAGTCGTGGGTCGGGGTCATGCAGCGGGCTCCTGGGCAGGATATCGGCCGCTGGGGCGTCGGGCTTGATGCCCGATTC
>JBBSCV010000023.1:0-19882 GCA_038249925.1 Burkholderiales bacterium | reverse complement strand
TGGCTGGGCGCTCGCGTGCGGCGGTTGATGAACGCCGGTGTCAATCTCTTTGCCTACCACCTGCCGCTGGACGCGCATGCCGAACTCGGCAACAACGCGCAGCTGGGGCAGCGCCTGGGGCTGGCGGCCGATGCACGCTTCGGGGAGCAGGCGCTGGGCTTCATCGGCGCGGCCACGCCAGCACTTCAAACGCTGCCCGCGCTGGTGCACGCCGCGCGGGCGCAACTGGACCGTGAACCCGTGGTGGTGCCCGGCGATGGCCGCGCGTTGAGGCGCATCGCCTGGTGCACGGGCGGGGCTCAAAGCTATTTCGAGACCGCCATCGCTGCGGGTGCGGACGCTTTCATCACCGGTGAAATTTCCGAGCCCCAAACCCACCTGGCGCGTGAAACGGGCGTGGCCTTCATCGCCTGCGGCCATCACGCCACCGAGCGTTACGGGGCGCCGGCGGTGGCCGCGCACCTGGCGGCGCACTTCGGCCTGGAGCACCGTTTCATCGACATCGGCAACCCGGCATGAAGCCGCTCCTGGTCACGATGGGCGACGCTGCAGGCATCGGGCCCGAGATCATCGTGCATGCCTTTCGCGCCGGCGAACTGGCCGATGCCGTGGTGCTGGGCGACCCAGCCGTGCTGCGCCGCGCCGGCAGCGCCATGACGGCCGTGATCGCCACGCCCGAAAACCTGGCCGCCGTGCCGCCGGGTTGCCTGCCGGTGCTGGTGCCGCCAGGGCTGCCTGCAGGGCTGGCCACGCTCCCGCTCGGCCAGGTGCACGCCGACAACGGCGCTGCGGCTGCGCGCTGCATCGAACACGCCGTGCGTCTGGTGCAGGCTGGGCAGGGCGCAGCCATCGTCACCGCGCCCATCAACAAGGCGGCGCTGGCCGCCGCCGGCGTGCCGTACCCGGGGCACACCGAGATGCTGCAGGCGCTGGCTGCCACAGCGGGCCAGGCGCCGTCGGTGCGCATGATGCTGGCCAACGATGAACTCCGTGTGGTGCTGGTCACCATCCACCTCTCGCTGCGCCGCGCGCTGGATGCCGTCACCTTCGATGCCGTGCTCGGCACCCTGCGCATCGCGCACCGCGCCGCCGCGGCCTGGGGCCAGGTGCAGCCGCGCATCGCGGTGGCGGGGCTGAACCCGCATGCCGGCGAAGGCGGGCTTTTCGGCGACGAGGAACTGACCATCATCGGCCCTGCCGTGCAGGCTGCGCTGGCCGAAGGCATCGATGCCAGCGGGCCTTACGCGCCCGACACCGTGTTCATGCGCGCGCGCCGTGGCGAGTTCGATCTGGTGGTAGCCATGACGCACGACCACGGCCTCATTCCCGTGAAGTACCTGGGCGTGGAGCAGGGCGTGAACGTGACGCTGGGTCTGCCCTTCATGCGCACCAGCCCCGACCACGGCACCGCCTTCGACATCGCCGGCAAAGGCCTGGCCGACCCGGCCAGCTTCGTTGCCGCGTTGCGTTGGGCACGCCGTTCGCTGGCCGCCTCAGTGGTGGACTGAGGGTGTGGGCTGAACGGTGGCCCGAACGGGCGGGTTGAAGCCTCAGAGGCTGAGAGATCTCTCAGCCGCTCAGCGCGTGGCTGCCGCTGCACCGCCGCCGCCGGCCAAGGACGACAGCTGGCGCCGGGCGCGCGCCGTGGCGCGTTCGATGAGGTAGGCGCTCTCGAAGGCCTTCAGCCGCCCGGTTTCGCACAGGCGCGCGAGCATGCGCTGCGTCAGCGAGATCGTCTTGCGGTGGCGGCCACCGTGGCTGAAGATGTAGAAGCTCTTGGCCGGGCTCACATGCGACAGGCGCACCTTTTTCCAGTCGCCGTCGATGTGCATCTGGTAGGCAAAGCCGATTTCCAGATACTTCGCCAGCGCCGCGCCTTGTGTGGGGTCTGCCGCTTCTGACGATGATGGCAAGCCAGGTGCCACCGGGCCGTTGTCGGGCGGCGGCTCTGCAGTGAGGTCGATGTCGATGTGGCCGGCCCAATCCACCGCCGATTCCTGCACCAGCCCGACCTGTCTGGCCTCTTCCGCGCTGAACTGCGGCGCCGGCAACTCTTCCGTCAGCACCGGCAGGTGCGAACTCATTCTCAGTTCTTCGCGCGAGGGCAGCGGCCGCTTCAAGGCCATCTCCACCTCGTTGGCCATCAGGTTGATGTCGAGCTGGCGCGCCGGCGCGTGTTTCAAGGCTTCAGCGTGGGCCGGCATCAGCTGGCCGAAGAACTGGCGCCGTGCTTCTTCCGGCCAGGCAATCAGGTTCATGCCTTCCGTCAGGTCCTGCATCAGCTTGGGCAGCTGCGTGAGGAACACCTTGCGCAGTGCCGGCGTGGCCTTGGGCTGCACGCTCAGGAACAGGTCGCGCGCCACGGTGCGCAGGCGCTGCGCGGTGGCGCTGTCGGCGCCACCTTGTTCGGCTGCACGCATCAGCACCTGGCTCCAGATCTTGCTGATGAAGTCGCGCAGGAATGGCGGGGCCTGCACGTCCTTCAGCTCGCCCTGCAGGCGCTGGGCGTAAAGCTGGCGCAGGCGAAGTTGCTCTTCCTTTTCCGAGAGCAGGGTCGCCGTCGCCTGTTCGGGCCCGCTGCTGTCGGCAAGCTCGCCCGTGAACGCTTCCAGTGAGGCGAGCTTCTGCTCGTAGACCTCGATCTGGTCGAAGTCGCCCTCGACGACTTCGTGGATCAGCGCCTTGATCTTGGCCAGGAACTGTTTGGCGCCTTCTTCGCCGAAGTCTTCGAAAGCTGCGCCCAGCGAGGCGATGCGGTTGATGAAACGCCGCACCGGGTGCTTGCGGGACGAAAAGAAACTGGGGTCGCCCAAGGCCGCGCGCAGCACCGGCAATTGCAGGCGTGCAATCTGCCGGGCCATCTGCGGCGGCACCTTCGGGTCGGCCAGGATCTGATCGAAAAGGAAACCGATGACGTCGATCACCATGTGATCGAGCGCGCCCTTGGAAGCCTGGCGCAGCTCTTCGCGGTGGGCTCGTATCACGTTCGACGGCAGTGGCGGCGCGCCGGCTCCCATGCCGCTGTCGTCGCTGTAGCCGCTGGCGTAGCCGCCGCTGCTGCTGCCGCTGCCGCTGCCTTCTGCATAGGCCAGGCGCCTGATGAGCGTCATCATCGCCGGGTCGACATGGCCGAACGACGTGCCGTAAGGCGCCGGGACGCCCGCGCGGCCCGGGTACCCGCCGGCACGGGTGGAAGAGCCGAAGCCAGAGCCGAAACCGCCCGTGCGCCTGGCGCTGTCGGTCGGCATGCCAGGCCCGCCCTGGCCGCGGCCGAAGTGGCTGTGCGCCGAGTTGCCGCTGGGGTCGCCATCGGCGCCCTGGCCCGAGGGCGCGAAACCCGCGCCGCTGCCAGACCCACCCGGGCGGGCTGCACGGTTGCGTACCGCCAATCCCAGTGGCTGCACGCCGGCGTGGCGCATGTCGGCCAGGATGTCGGCGTAGCACCCGCGCAGAAGACCGCCCAGCGAGCGGCTGATTTCGCTGACCAATACCTTTCTAACGTCGGTGCGTTCTGACACCGTTTCGATGCCGCGCAGCATCGCGTGCCCCACCAGGTCGGGCTTGAGCGGGTTGCGGTCGCGTTCGCCACCGGCGTCACCCAGAAGGGCGCTGACGTAGCCGTCGAGCTCGCGCAGTTCCCATTCGCACGCCGACGCGATGTCCATGCCGAAGCGTTCGGCCGAAATTTGCGCCTCGACTTCTTTGTCCTCGACCAGGCTCAACGACGCCCAGTCGGTCAAGCCGGCAAAAGTATCGACGCGTCCGCGGGCGGCGGCCTTGTCAGCGTCGGCGACGACGCCGGCCAGCGGCCCGCCGAGGGGGCCGAGTTCGCGCAGCACACGCTCGTCCAGCGCGTCGTTGAAATGCAGCGCGAAGATGGCCGACTTGCGGTTCAGCTCGAACTGGGCGCCCAGAAGTCCGTCGCGCTGGTAGGCGCTGTTTGCGGCCAGGGCGGCGAGGCCGAGACTCTCGATGGTGCGTTCGGCGGCATCCCGAGCTGCCAGCTTCAAGCGCTGCACGGCGGCCTCTAGCGGTGCGGGCAGGCGATGGACGGGGTTGGGCTTCATGGGCGGGGGCGGGCGTCCTGCGGACGGGCCGCTGCTCGGCTGGCAAGTATGCGGCATGGACCTGGGGCCCATCCCCGCAACACCCGGTCACAACGGGCTCACTTCTTCAGCGAGTCGCGAATCTCGCGCAGCAACATCACGTCTTCCGGAGTCGGGGCTGCGGCTGGTGGAGACGAAGCCGCCGGGGTGGCCTCGCGCTTCAGACGGTTCATCTGTTTGATCATCAGAAAAATGATGAAAGCCAGGATGATGAAGTTCATGGCGATGGTGACGAAGTTGCCGTACGCGAAAACGGCGCCGGCTTTCTTGGCCTCGACCAACGTTGTGGCTGTCTGGCCCGCCAGCGGCACGAAGTAGTTGCTGAAGTCCAAGCCACCGAAGATCCTGCCGACGATGGGCATGATGATGTCGGCCACCAACGAATCGACGATCTTGCCGAAGGCCGCGCCGATGATCACGCCGACGGCGAGGTCCATGACATTGCCCTTGAGGGCGAACTCCTTGAATTCAGAGCTGAAGCTCATGCAGTGCACTCCTGTATGGGTATTGGGCCCTGCCTCGCAGCCTGGAACCCACACCCACGGCGGTGGGCGGCGGGCGCACGGTAGTTCTCCGGCAGCGGGGCGTCAATGGCCGCGGCCATGACTCGGCCTTGCCAGACCGTCAGCCGCGAAAAGGCTGCTCGGCTAGAATTCGAGGCTGATCTGAACCAAGCAGCTGACCGAGGAACTTCATGAGCGACGCCGCCGTCGAGAACAACGTGGGACCATCATTCACCAAGGGCGTCGATCAAGGACGCCGTACCTGGATAGCCATCACATGCGGGGCCGGTGCCGTTGGCGGTGTTGCGGTTGCGATTCCCTTTGTCAGCACTTTTGCGCCTTCCGAGCGCGCCCGGGCCGCCGGCGCGCCGGTGCAGGTGGACATCAGCGCGATCCAGCCGGGCGAGAAGCTGACGGTCGAGTGGCGCGGCAAGCCGGTCTGGATCATTCGTCGCACACCAGAGCAGCTGGCAACACTGATCAAGGTCGAAGGCGATCTCGCTGATCCCAATAGCCAACGCAACGCCTATCCCACGCCCGATTACGCGAAGAACCAGCACCGATCGATCAAGCCCGAGTTTTTCGTCGGTGTCGGTATCTGCTCGCACCTGGGCTGCTCGCCGTCTGACAAGTTCACGCCCGGTGCCCAGCCTTCCTTGCCCGACAACTGGGCCGGCGGTTTTCTTTGCCCGTGCCACGGTTCCACCTTCGATCTGGCGGGCCGCGTCTTCAAGAACAAGCCGGCGCCCGACAACCTCGAGGTGCCGCCGCACATGTATTTGTCCGACACCACGTTGTTGATCGGCGAAGACAAGACGGCCTGAGCGGCCGCATTTTCCGCAGTAACCCCAGAAGACCGAGGTCAAGATGGCTGAATTCAAGGAAGCGCCTGCCGGCTCGTCGCCGTTGACGCACACGACGGTGTGGCTCGAAAACCGTTTCCCGACGGCCTTTGCCGGCTACAAGCAGCACTTGTCGGAGTACTACGCGCCGAAGAACTTCAACTTCTGGTACTTCTTCGGCAGCCTTCTGTTGCTGGTGCTGGTGATCCAGATCGTGACCGGCATCTTCCTCACCATGCACTACAAGCCCGACGCTGCGAAGGCGTTCGAGTCGGTCGAGTACATCATGCGCGATGTGCCCTGGGGCTGGCTGGTGAGGTACATGCACAGCACGGGTGCCAGTGCGTTTTTCGTCTGCGTTTACCTGCACATGTTCCGCGGGCTCATCTATGGCAGCTATCAGAAGCCGCGCGAACTGGTCTGGATCTTCGGTTGCGCGATTTTCCTGTGCCTGATGGCCGAGGCCTTCATGGGCTACCTGCTGCCTTGGGGCCAGATGAGCTACTGGGGCGCCCAGGTCATCATCAACCTGTTCGCGGCGATTCCGTTTGTCGGCGAAGACCTTGCACTGCTGATCCGTGGCGACTTCGTCGTCGGCGACGCGACGTTGAACCGCTTCTTCGCCCTTCACGTCATCGCTGTGCCGCTGGTGCTGCTGGGTTTGATCGTGGCCCACCTGCTGGCGCTGCATGACGTCGGTTCCAACAACCCCGACGGTATCGAGATCAAGGCCAAGAAAGACCCGAAGACCGGCATTCCGCTCGACGGCATTCCCTTCCACCCGTACTACACGGTGCACGACATCCTGGGCGTGTCTGTGTTCCTGATGTTGTTCACGGCAGTGATCTTCTTCGCCCCCGAGATGGGCGGCTATTTCCTCGAATACAACAACTTCATTCCAGCCGACCCGCTGCAAACGCCGGCCCACATCGCCCCGGTGTGGTACTTCACCCCGTACTACTCGATGCTGCGTGCAGTGACCGACGACCTGATGAACGTGTTTGTCGGCCTGGTCGGGGTGGCTGGCGTGTTGGCCTTCCTCAAAGGCGGCTTCACAGGCATCTGGCGCTGGGTGCCCTTGATCGCGGCCGTCGTGGCTGCCGTGCTGCTGAAGTATTTCGACGCCAAGTTCTGGGGCGTGGTGGTGATGGGCGCGGCGGTGCTGATCATGTTCCCGCTGCCCTGGTTGGACCGCAGCCCGGTGCGCTCGATCCGCTATCGGCCGGGTTGGGTCAAATGGCTTTACGGTGCCTTCGTGATCAACTTTTTCGTGTTGGGCTACCTGGGCATCAAGCCGGTATCGGATATCGGCACCCTGGTGTCGCAGATCGGCACGCTCTTCTACTTCGGTTTCTTCCTGCTCATGCCCTGGTGGAGCCGCGTCGGCGAGTTCAAAGCAGTACCCGACCGGATTACTTTCCAGGCCCACTGAGAGCCCGGTACAGCGAGCAAATTCAATGATGAAGAAACGTATTCAAAAACTGCTCCGTGCCGTGGTGGCCTCGCTTGCGGCGTCGCTGGCGTCATCGCTGATGCTGCTGGCGCCGGCGCAAGCTGCGGGGGGCGGTATCGAGTGGGACAAGTTTCCCGACAAGCGCATCACCGACATGGCTGCGCTGCAAAACGGCGCCAAGCTCTTCACCAACTACTGCCTGAACTGCCACGCTGCAGGTTTCATGCGCTACAACCGGCTGCGCGACATCGGCCTGACCGAGCAGCAGATCAAGGACAACCTCATCTTCACCGGCGCCAAGGTCGGTGACACGATGCATGTGGCGATGAGCCCGAAGGACGCCAAGGAATGGTTTGGCGGCGTGCCCCCAGACCTGACATTGATCGCGCGTTCGCGCTCGGCCGCCGGCAAGGGCTCGGGTGCCGACTACATCTACACCTACCTGCGCACCTACTACCGCGACGAGACCAAGGCCACGGGCTGGAACAATGCCGCGTTCCCGAACGTCGGCATGCCCCACGTGCTGTGGGAACTTCAGGGCCAGCAGCGGGCGGTTTTCGTCGACCAGAAAGACCCTCACGATGCGGCCAAGACGATCCAGGTTTTGAAGGGGTTCGAGCCCATCACTGCCGGCACGATGTCCGCCGCTGACTACAACAATGCCGTTGCAGACCTCGTGGCCTACCTGCAGTGGATGAGCGAGCCGGGACAGAAAAGCCGCATGCGCATGGGCGTCTGGGTGTTGTTGTTCCTGGCCGTCTTCACGGTCATCGCCTGGCGCCTGAATGCCGCGTACTGGAAAGATATCAAGTAGTTCCAAGCCGGGTTCGGCCAGCGGGCCGGGCCTGCCGCGCAGTGGGGGCAAAATGCACCCACTGCGTTTTTGTTTTTTGAAGACATAAAGAAAGGCCCCACACCATGATGGTGCTGTATTCCGGAACGACTTGCCCCTATTCGCACCGCTGCCGCTTCGTGCTGTTCGAGAAGGGCATGGACTTCGAGATTCGCGATGTCGACATCTTCGCCAAGCCCGAAGACATCGCGCTGATGAACCCGTACAACGAAGTGCCCATCCTCGTCGAGCGCGACCTGATCCTGTACGAGTCGCACATCATCAACGAGTACATCGATGAGCGCTTTCCGCACCCGCAGCTGATGCCCGGTGACCCGGTAGCGCGTGCGCGCGTGCGGTTGTTCCTCTTCAACTTCGAGAAGGAACTCTTCAGCAACGTCAATTTGCTGGAAGGCCGCAGCGTCAAGGCCACCGAGAAGCAGCTCGAGAAGGCGCGAGACCAGATTCGCGATCGTCTGACGCAGCTCGCGCCCATCTTCCTGAAGAACAAGTACATGCTGGGCGACGACTTCAGCATGCTCGACGTCGCCATCGCGCCGCTGTTGTGGCGCCTGGATTACTACGGCATCGATCTCAGCAAGAACGCAGTGCCGCTGCTGAAGTACGCCGAGCGCATCTTTTCGCGTCCGGCCTACATCGAGGCGCTGACGCCTTCTGAGAAGGTCATGCGCAAGTGATGCTTGCCTAGGGCACGAACGCGATGGTCGAAACGCCTGACAACCAAGGTACGCCGACGCGGCCTTACCTGCTGCGGGCGCTGCACGACTGGTGCACCGACAACGGCTTCACGCCTTACCTGGCGGTCTTCGTCGGGCCGGGCGTGCAGGTGCCGATGGAGTACGTGAAGAACAACGAGATCGTGCTCAACGTGGGCTTCGAGGCCACGTCCAGCCTGCAGTTGGGCAACGAGTTCATCGAGTTCAAGGCGCGGTTCGGCGGTGTCGCGCGCGAGATTCGTGTGCCGGTAGACCACGTCGTGGCCATCTATGCGCGCGAGAACGGGCAAGGCATGGCCTTTCCGGTGCCAACCGAAGGCGGGGTGCGCAGAGATGCGGCAGCGGACGGCGGCTCGCTGCGCGGTCTTCGCCTGGCCAGCAGCGAAGGCGAGGAGAAGCCGCCCGTTGCAGGCCCTGCATCGAGCACGCCTGTGTCTGTGCCAGCGTCCGCACGCAAGGTGCCACCCGGCGACGCGCCGCCCGAACCGGACGGTCCGCCAGCATCGCCAGGTGGTCGCCCGGCGCTGAAGCGCGTCAAGTAGTGCTGCGGTGCCGCCCTTGGGCGGGCACCTACAATTTCCTTCGTGCCGGCTTAGCTCAGTTGGTAGAGCACCCGCCTTGTAAGCGGAAGGTCTTCGGTTCGATTCCGAAAGCCGGCACCAGCGATTGCAGCGCAAGGCAGTTCGCTGCAGGAGCGGTCAGCTGCGTGGCACTACCTTGATCTTGATTGCCGGCCCTGCAAACCCCTGCTGTTCCAGTGCCGCTGTCAACGACGGCAACAACTGCCGCAGCTTTGCGGCCGCCGCAGCGTTCGACACCAGCAGCACCCAGGCGGCGTCGTCCAGCGGCCCCGCACGCACCTCACCCTTCAAGCCCGTCGGCAGCAAAGCCGCCACGGCGGTCAGCCGTGCCTGACTCAGGCGCACTCGTTGCAGCAGGCCGATCAGCGGCTCGCTGCTGCCGAGTGCTTGGGCCAGGGCCTTGGCGGGTGGCGCGGGGCTGCTCATGATCGAGGGAGTCTAAATGCCCGTTTCTCGCGCGACGGTCACACGGTCGCTCGTCCTGTCTGCGACTGCACCATGGGTGAGCCAGGCCCTGGCGCCGGGCGAATGCGACTGGCTAGAAAGTCGAAAACCCGGGTGATAAACTCAAACACTTTGCGCAGCTGCCAAGGCGACCTCGATTTTTGAGGTGAGCTGCTCGCTTGCGACCCGCATTCCCACCCCCACATCACGCAAACGCCTCTTCACTGCCCCCGCTTGCGCCGCCCCATGGGCGTGCCTGCGGCAGCGGAAGCCGAACCACGAGACCCCCGAAGCCGCATGTTTCCCAAGATCCTGACCCAGATTTTCGGCAGCCGGAACGATCGTCTGATCAAGACGCACCGGCGCACCGTGGAAGCGGTCAACGCGCTGGAAGCCCAGTTCGAAAAGCTGCCCGACGCTGAGTTGCGCGCCAAGACCGAAGAGTTCCGCCAACGTGTGGCTGCAGGCACCACGCTCGACAGCATGCTGCCGGAGGCCTTTGCCGTGGTGCGCGAAGGTAGCAAGCGCGCGCTGAAGATGCGTCACTTCGACGTCCAGCTCATCGGAGGCATCACCCTGCACCAGGGCAAGATCGCCGAAATGGGCACCGGCGAAGGCAAGACGCTGATGGCCACCTTGCCTGTCTACCTGAACGCACTGGCCGGCAAAGGCGTGCATGTGGTCACGGTGAACGATTACCTGGCACGGCGTGACGCCGAATGGATGGGGCGCCTCTACACATTCCTGGGCCTGACCGTGGGCGTCAACGTGCCCGGCATGGACCGTGAAGAAAAGCAGGCCGCCTATGCAGCCGACGTCACCTACGGTACCAACAACGAGTTCGGCTTCGACTACCTGCGCGACAACATGGTCCAGGACCTGCGAGACCGCGTCGCGCGCGGCCTGAATTACGCCCTCGTCGACGAGGTCGACTCGATCCTCATCGACGAGGCGCGCACGCCACTCATCATCAGCGGCCAGGCCGAAGACCATACCGAGATGTATGTGCGCATCAACGCCATCGTCCCGGGCATGAAGAAGCAGATCGGCGAGGCCGACGTGCGCACCGGTGAAGGCGTCATCGACGCGGGCGACTTCACCGTCGACGAGAAGACGCACCAGGTGTTTCTTACCGAAGCGGGCCACGAGAAGGCCGAACAGTTGCTGGGGGAAGCAAGCCTGCTGGCCGAGGGCGCCAGCCTGTATGACCCGGCCAACATCGCGTTGATGCACCACGTGTACGCGGCGCTGCGGGCCAACAATTTGTACAACAGAGACCAGCATTACGTCGTGCAGAACGGCGAAGTGGTCATCGTCGACGAATTCACCGGGCGTCTGATGACGGGCCGGCGCTGGAGCGACGGGTTGCATCAGGCCGTGGAAGCGAAGGAAGGCGTGCAGATCCAGAGCGAGAACCAGACCCTCGCGTCGGTGACCTTCCAGAACTACTTCCGCATGTACGGCAAGCTCGGCGGCATGACCGGCACGGCCGATACCGAGGCCTACGAATTCCAGGAGATCTACGGTCTGGAGACGGTGGTCATCCCGCCCAACCGGCCCACCATCCGCAAGGACGACAACGACCTCATCTACAAGACGGCGCCCGAGAAATACGACGCCGTCACCCGTGACATCCGGGACTGCCATGAACGGGGCCAGCCGGTGCTGGTGGGCACCACCAGCATCGAGAACAGCGAACTCATCAGCGAACTGCTGAAGAAGGCTCAGCTGCCGCATCAGGTGCTGAACGCCAAGCAGCATGCGAAGGAAGCCGAGATCGTGGCACAGGCCGGCCGGCCGGGCGTGGTAACCATCGCCACCAACATGGCCGGTCGCGGCACAGATATCGTGCTGGGCGGGAACGTCGAGAAGCAGATCCAGTTCCTCGACGAAGACCTCGCGCTGTCAGACAGCGAGCGCGAGTTGCGTGCGCAAAAGTTGAAAGACGAGTGGCAGGCGTTGCACGACCAGGTCAAGGCTGCCGGCGGCCTGCGCATCGTGGCCACAGAGCGCCACGAGAGCCGCCGCATCGACAACCAGCTGCGCGGCCGTTCGGGCCGTCAGGGAGACCCCGGCGCCAGCCGCTTCTACCTGAGCCTGGACGACTCGCTGATGCGCATCTTCGCGGGCGACCGCGTGCGCGCCATCATGGACCGCCTGAAGATGCCCGAGGGCGAGGCCATCGAGGCTGGGATCGTCAACCGCAGCATCGAGAGCGCGCAGCGCAAGGTCGAAGCCCGCAACTTCGACGTGCGCAAGCAGCTGCTGGAGTACGACGACGTCAGCAACGACCAGCGCAAGGTCATCTACCAGCAACGCAACGAAATTCTCGAGGCTGCGAACCTCGACGAGCAGATCGGGAATCTGCGGCGCAGCGCAATGGCCGACGTCGTGGGCACCCACGTGCCGCCGCAGTCACTGGAAGAGCAGTGGGATCTGGACGCCCTGGAGCGCGTGCTGCGCGACGAATGGCAGCTGGACCTCGCGCTGAAGGCCGAAGTGGAGAAGAGCGAGTCCATCACCGACGAAGACATCGTCGAGAAGGTGGCGACTGCGGCAGACGCGCACTTCAAGGCCAAGGTCGAGATCGTCGGCGCCGAGCAGTTCACGCCCTTCATGCGCATGGTGCTGCTGCAGGCCATCGACAGCCACTGGCGGGAGCACCTGGCCGCGCTGGACTACCTGCGCCAGGGCATCCACCTGCGCGGCTACGCCCAGAAAAATCCCAAGCAGGAATACAAGCGCGAGGCCTTCGAGCTCTTCAGCCAGTTGCTCGACGTGGTGAAGCTGGAAGTCACGCGCGTGTTGATGACCGTTCGCATCCAGAGCCAGGAGCAGGTGACCGCCGCCGCGCAAGCCTTGGAGGAGCAGGGTGGCTTGCTGTCGAACGTGACCTACACCCACCCCAACGAAGACGGCAGCGTTTCTTCCGAGCCGGGACCCAAGGCCGGGGCCGGGGCCGGGGCCGCACCCGCCGGCTTGCCGCCGGAACTGCCGAAGGTCGGGCGCAACGACCCCTGCCCGTGCGGCAGCGGCAAGAAGTACAAGGCTTGCCACGGGCGTCTGGCCTGAGAGAGGCCAGCGCCAGGGATGCAGTCCGAGATCTGTTCGGCAGTGTTCAGCGCCGAATCTCCTGCTCTTTCAAGGGCGCAGGCGGGGCGACGGGGTCGGCCCGGTAGATGCCAGACGGCTGCACACTGCCAACCCCGTCGATCTTGCGCAGCGCGTCCACCAGAGCAGCGGCGCGCCCGGCCGGGCCTTCGACGACTGCGGCATTGGCCGAGTACTCCATCGTGCTCAACACCACCGCACCCAGCGACCGGATCGCCGCGAGGCGCGGCTCTCGGGCACTCCGCAGGGCCTCGGCATAGACACGCTTCCGGTCTTCGCGGCTGCCCTCGGTGCCTGTATCTGCGGTTCCGGCGAATCGGGTGGCCACTGGCGCCTCGGTGAACGTGACCAGCCAGCGTGCTCGCTCGCCATCGCCGGGGGGCGGTGGCCCGGGCGGCTCGGCAGCCGAGCGCGGAGCGGAAGAGGCCGCTTGTGCGCAACCCGCAGCCGGGGCGGCCGCCATCAAGAGCAGGCCCCACGCCAAGCCGAGCAGGCCACGGCGGGGCGGGGCGGACGGAAAGTGTTTTTGGGCGAACGCCTGGATCACATCCTGCATCTCTCGATTCTGACAGCGCGGCCCGCAACGAAAAACGCCCGCACGGTCAGGTGCGGGCGTCGAGTGAACCGCTCATCCCGCAGCGGGACGGGCTGCGCGGGCAGATCTCAGGGCAGCGGGATCACGGCCGCCGAAATCGCATTCGCGTTCTCGGTGCTGATCACCAGCAGACCCTTGTCGCCGGGCGATGCCGTGGCGGCGTTCGCCGGGTTGCTGGTGACGCTGAAGAAGGACCCTGTCTCAGCGCCGTTGACCACGTAGCTGATGGTGCTGGGCACGTTCACGAGTTGGTCCAGCTTGACGTACTGGAACGCACCCGTACCCAGCGTGTCGAGCAGCGGCGCCGTTGCGTTGCTGCCGTTGCTGCTGGTCACGCGCAGGCCGATGCGGCTGGTGGCCGTGACGTTCATCGGCGAGGTGAACGCGGTCATGATCATCCGGTTCGAGCCCAAGGTGAAGTCGGGCCGGAAGAACGCGTTGCCGTTGGCCCCACCCAGGCCCGTGGCGATGAAGACCGCATTGCGGTTCTCGCTGGTGTTCAGGTTGCGCACGGTGAAGTCAGTGACGCCGTCGTTATTCGTGTCGACCTCGACGTTCACGGTTGCGCTGCGCAGCGTGTCCAGCACGTTCCAGAACGACACACCCACCTGCAGCAGGTCGCCGCTGGTGATGCCTGCAGGCAGCGTGCCGGTGAAACCGCCGGGCACGAAGCGCACCCCCACGGCCCGCAGGTCGACCGGCAGCACGTTGGTGCCGGGCACCAGCGCCGGCTGGTCTTGCGGGTCTTCGCCACCGACCAGCGTGAAGGCCTCGACTGTGGTGCGTGCAGCACCGGTGTTGTCGGTCTGCACGATGATTTTGCCGTCCCCCAGCCCCAGCACAGGCACCACACTGGAGGCCACGCGCGGCAGCATCAGGTAGGGCACGCGCACGGTGTCGGCCGGGCCACCGTTGATGGTGACGAAGCCGTCCTGCTCGAGTTCGGTGAACTTGTTCGTGCAGGCCGCCACCGGCGCTGGGGTGGCGGTGGTGGTGGTGCAGGTGTCTTCGTTGGTCAGCTTGCGCGGCAGGCCGGTGGCGCTTTCCACGGGCAGCGCGGCCGCGGTCGCGGTGCCGACGAGCTGGAAGCTGCCTGTCGAGTTGCCAGGCACGGAAAGCGTCGTCACCGACGGCGCGAACGCCATGCCGCGGGAGAGGTCGTCCGAGAATCGCGGCGCCGCCGAGATGGTGTAGGTCTTGGCGCTGGGCCCGAGGTTCTGCACGAGCACGGTTCGGGAAGCGCTGCCGTTGCCGGTGAACGCCTGGGCGCCGAAGGACACTGCGGTGTTGTAGTAGCTGCCGGCGCTCGGATCGACATCCTGATTGTCGTAGGCGATGGTGCCCGTGGTGACGGCGCGGTCGGCACGCGCGCGGCCTGCGCCCATGCGGGCCAGCGGTGCCAGCGTATTCGTCGACTTGACGGCAAACACGTCGGTATCGGCGGTGTTCATGATCGCGGCCTTGACTTGCCAAGGCTCGAACGCGGGCCGGCCCGAAAGCACGAGCGCGGCGATGCCGGCGGTCAGCGGGCCCGAAAAGCTCGTGCCGCTGTTGGCAATGCCACCGTTGCCCGTGCCGACGTTGGCCATCCAGACGTTGGAGCCCGGCGCAGCGATGTCCGGCTTCAGCGCCAGTCCGGCCATCGACGGGCCACGCGAAGTGAAGCCAGACACCTGGTCGACCAGGTTCAGACTACCCACGGTGTTCGGCGCATCAGCCAGTGGCGTGATGGTGCCTTGCAGACCGGGGTTGTTGATCAGCGCGGCCTTGATTTCCGCGCCGTCGGCCGTGCCCAGCGAGTAGGCCGGCTTCGTGACCAGCGGGGCCGCGGCGCCCGCAGCCATGCCGAACGGGCCAGCGCCCGCTGCGTTGTTGACGATGAGGGCCGCCGAAGCGCCGTTGGAGCGAGTGCTGCCACCGGCGCGGTGCGTGTTGAAGGCCTTCTCGCTGAATTCGCAGGTGCCACGGTCGGCGATGCCGAAGGCCCCGTTCATCGCCGGGATCGGCGGATTGGGGGCCCCCGGCACGGGCTGGTTGATCGTCGGCGAGCAGGCGATGTTGAGGTTGTTGGCCAGCGTGTTGTTCAGGCCGGCCAGCGACAGTGCAGCGGTCTGCGGCGTGGTGAAAGGCACGCCGAACGCGCCGCCGATCATCGCGTAGGTCTTGTTCAACGGCGCGCCGATGCTCAGCGTGGGGCCGGTCAGCGTGGCGGGTTCGGTAGCGGCAACACTGATCACGGTGTCGGCCGCTGACGGCGTGCCGACGATGAACGGGATGTCGTTGGCATTACCCGCCGAGGCCACCACGGTGATGCCGGCGCGTACTGCGTTGCGCGAAGCCTCGGCCAGGCTGTTGGTGAACGGGTTGCCGAAGCCGGAGCCCAGCGACATGTTGATGACGAAACGCGTGCCGGCGGGCAGCGCCGGGTTCTGCGCCCCGACCTGGTTGTTGCCGTTCGGGTTGCCAGCGGCGTACTGCACCACGGACTCAATCGAGTTCAGCAGTGCGCTGCCCTCGCAAGAAGTGGTCAAGCGGCTGCAGCCACGGTAGGCAAGCAGCATTACGCCCGGAGCCGAACCAGGCTGGATGTTCGACGCCGGCACAGCAGAACCACCAGCGGCGCTGGCCGAGTTGGTCCCGTGGCCAGCAAAGTCGGATGCCGCTTGCTTGTTGTCGATCGGGTCAGGGTCGGGGGTGACGGCGAGGCCGGTCGAGCCGTTCCAGGTCTCGCCCAGCCAGTCGTAGCCACCCTTCACGCGGGGGCCGTCGGGGTACACGCCCGGCGTGTCGCCGATCGTGGTCGGCCCGGCGCCTGCCACGGCCGACTGGTAGTACGCGACGGTGCCCGGGCCCTGGAACGAAGCGTGGGTGTAGTCGACACCCGAGTCGATCACAGCCAGCGCGACGCCCTGGCCGGTGTTGCCACCGGTGTTGACCGCCAGCGTGCCCAGCAACTGGGGAATCGTCTGCGGCGCCGTCTGATTCATGCGGTAGATGCCGGCAGGGCCCACCGCCTTCACGCCGGGCAGGCGGGCGATTTCGGCCATGCGCGAAGGCGCGACGTCGATGATGGCGCCGTTGAAGGCGTATTCGGTGGTGTTCTGCACCCGTGCGCCGAGGGCGGCGATGGCCTGCAGGCGAGGAGCCTTGGCTGCGCGCAGGCGCTGGCTGTAGCGCGCCATCTCGGCACGGTGCGCCAGGTTGTCGGCGCGCAGGCCTGAGCGCGCTGCCACGGCTGCCGGCTCGGTGAACTGAACGATCGCACGCACCAGGCCGTCGGCGCCGACCAACATCGACAGGTCGGGCTGGGCAGGCGTCAAGGACATCACGCTGGATGCGGGCTGCTGCGCCAGACTCCATGACACGCTGGCCGGGGCTTTGCCGCTGCGGGCGGACTGGGCTTGAGCCACGCCGCCCAGCGCCATGATGCATGCCGCGGCCAGCAAGGTCGGGGCGGTCACCGGAAAGGCACGACGCTGTGCGCGGCGAGCCAAAGGGGAAGAGGCAGAAGTCATGTGCACGGGTATTCCCACCATTGAAGTTGAAGTCTTGGGCGGCCACGTCCGTCGAGACGGGCCTGAGGAAAACAAGGGGGCTCGGCCGAAGGCCTGCCCCGACAAATCACCAACAGCAGATGATCGCGAACGCGCAATTCCCTTACAAGACCTGCACCGCAGGGTTTGTCCTGAACAGAGTGAAAACCACCCCGCGTCTTGGGGGGTGGGCCCCGCACAGCGAAAGCACGGCAGCCTGGCGCGGGCGTCCGGGGCCTCCAGTTCCGTCCGGAGCGCGTGGAATCGGTGCCAGAACCGGGCCGTGCAGACGCAGGGCCAGCGTTGGGGCTACGGCCGAGCGAACAGGGCCGGATGCCCCCCGCAGCTGCGGGTTGTGGCAAGCGGGGTGGAGGCATATGGTGCTTCGAGTCTGTTGCGTCCGTGAGGTGTGAATTGAAGTTCGAACAGCACATGGTCGGTCTGGTTCTCGTGGCAGCGGCCACCGGTTCCCAGGCCATCACGGTCTTGTCGGAAGGCTTCGACAACGTGTCTGACCTGCCCGCCGCTGGCTGGGCCCAGGTCAACGACAGTTCCGCGCCTGTGGGCACGTCCTGGTTCCAGGGCAACTCAGGCATCTTCGCGGCCTCATCCGGCGCCTCGAACTCCTACATCGCTGCCAACTTCCTCAGCACCGGCAGTGCTGCCGGCGCCGTCAGCAACTGGCTGATGACGCCCGTGGTGGCGCTGGACAGCAGCGCCATGCTGTCCTTTCTGGTGCAGACCGCAGGCAATGGCTTCCTCGACAGGATCGAGGTGCGTCTGAGCACCAGTGGCGCCAGCACCAGCGTGGCCGATTTCTCCACCATGCTCGGCAGCTTTCAGGCTTCCACGCTGACGGGCTGGGTCGGTTTGAGCTACGGGATGGGCGTCGTCGACACGCCCACCAGCGGCCGCATCGCCTTCCGCTATGGGGTCGACAATGTTTCCACCGCCGGCAATTACCTGGGTCTGGACTCCGTGGTCATCACCTCGGCCATTCCCGAGCCGGCCACTTATCTGTTGATGGGTTTGGGTGTGGCGGGCTTGATGCTTCGCCGCCGTTTTTCTGCTTGAAGGGCACGATCAAATGAAGATGAACTTTGTACAACTCGCGGGGGCTCTGGCCGCCGCTTTCGTTCTGGGCGGCAGCGCCCAGGCCCAGCACGTGCAGGTGCAGTCGGTCGACGCCGCGCAGGCTCGCGCCGCCATGGAGGCCTCGATGAAGGCCGCCGCGCGCGGCCAGAAGGTGGGCATGCTCACCGGCAAGCGGAACCCGCAGCCGGTGCAACTGGCCGGTGGTGGCGTGGCGCAGGAACTGGATGCGTCGACCATGGTGTATTCCGTCGCTCGCACGAATGCTGACGGCACCATCGAACGCGTGTGCGTCAACGGCGCCGATGAAGCTGTCAAGGCCATGCAGGCCCCCGCATTCGCCAAGCGCGTGAGCCAACTGTCCAAGGAGCAGACCCATGTCAGCAAGTAAGCGCTTCAGCTTGAAGGCGCTGGTCGGCGCCGCCGCCTTTGCCGGTGCCCTGGTGGGCGCGGGCCAGGCCCAGGCCGCCGCCACCATCGTCATCAACAACATCAACGCGGCGGGGGTCGGCTTCAACGACCCGACGCCGGCCGCGGCTGTCGGCGGCAACATGGGCACCACCCGTGGCGAACAGCGTCTCATCGCGTTCACCTATGCGGCCAACATCTGGGGCGCCACACTCACCAGCACGCAGCCCATCATCATCAACGCGCAGTTCACGCCGCTCACCTGTTCCGCCGCCAGCGGCGTGCTGGGCAGCGCCGGTGCGACGCAGATCTTCCGCGATTTCGCCAATGCTCCGGTGGCCGCCACCTGGTATTCGTACGCACTGGCCAACCGCATTGCCGGCGCCTACCTGGGCACGGCCGCTGCGCCGCAGATCAACTCGAACTTCAACTCCAACCTCGGTACCCCGGGTTGCCTGGAAGCTTCTGGTTGGTACTACGGCCTGGACAGCAACCAGGGCTCGCTGATCGACTTCGTCGCCGTGCTGCAGCACGAAATGGCTCACGGCCTCGGCTTCCAGACCTTCACCAACGGCTCCTCGGGCGCACAGAACGGTGGCTTCCCCTCGATTTGGGACCACTTTCTGTTCGGCACCACCGCCGGCAAGCTGTGGAAGGACATGACCAACGCCGAGCGCGCGGCTTCGGCCATCAGCGTCAACGGTCTGGTCTGGACTGGCGCGGCCGTCACGGCCGCCGTGCCGCAAGTGCTGCGCTTCGGTGCCGCATCCATCACGGTGAGCGGTGCGGGCGCGGGGTCTGCTGCTGGCATTTACATCGGCGGCGATTCGACCCTGGGCCCTCCGGTCCTCGGCCCGTCGATCAGCGCGCAGATCATGCCGGTGGTCGAGCAGGGCGCGGGCACCGGCGCGGGTTGCCTGCCTTTCAGTGACGCCAACGTGCGCGCCGTCAACGGCAACATCGCGTTGATCGATCGCGGTACCTGCGGCTTTGCCATCAAGGCGAAGAATGCGCAGAACGCCGGCGCTGTTGGCGTGATCATCGTCAACAACGTGGCTGGCCCGCTGGCCCCTGGCGGTGCCGATGCCACGGTCACCATCCCGGTGCTGGGCATGACGCAAGCCGACGGCGTGATCGTCAAGAGCGCGCTGATCACGCGTTCACGCGCACGCTCGGGTGTCATCGGCACCTTCGGCGTCACCGGTACGCAGTACACCGGTGCAGACCCGCTCGGCAGAGCGCTGATGTTCGCCCCGAACCCCTTCCAGGGTGGTTCGTCGGTGTCGCACTTCGACGTGACGATGTTCCGCAACCAGCTGATGGAGCCTTCCATCAATGCCGACCTGACGCAGTCGGTGCTGCCCCCGGTCGACCTGACCTATCGCTTGTTCCAGGACATCGGCTGGGAGGTCGGCCCCAACCCGACCGCTGCGCGCAGCGGCCGCTGAGCCCGCGCTGCCGCTTCGGCAGCAGCATCGAAACCCCGCTTCGGCGGGGTTTTTTATTGGTGGTTTGTGCACGCGGCAGCTCCCGCGTGTGCAGCTCGTCTCACTACAATTTAGCCCCCGCTCCACCGCGCCCAAGCGAAGTTGTCATGCCTGTCAACCTTTCGGCTCCGGACCCTCAGACTCTCCTGCCGGTGCCT
>JBBSCV010000022.1:0-19991 GCA_038249925.1 Burkholderiales bacterium | reverse complement strand
TGCTGCTGTTCGTCGTCTGCGCCGTGCCGATCGCGCGGGCGGGCTGTGCGCTCAGCCGCAGCACCGACGCCCGGGCCAGGCGCTGCCGCGTCCAGCGCCTGAATCGCCGCCGATCAACAACCAGGCTTTTCTGACATGCACGGCTCCTTCACCGAATTCGCCCTCCTGCTGCTGATCTGCGCACTGGTTGGCGCCGTCTTCGTGCGATTGCGCCAGCCGGTGCTGATCGCCTACATCGTTGTCGGCATCGCAGTGGGGCCGGCCGTCTTCGGCTTGGTCACGGCCCACGACCAGATCGACCTGCTGGCGCAGGTGGGTGTCGCGGTGCTGCTGTTCGCGGTGGGACTGAAGCTGGACCTCCACCACATCCGCCACATCGGCCCGGTGGCGTTGGCCACCGGGCTGGGGCAATTGACCTTCACCATCGTGATCGGATTCGCAATTGTCCTGGCCCTGGGCAAAGGCTGGATGGAGGCGCTGTATGTCGCGGTGGCGCTCACGTTCTCCAGCACCATCATCATCGTCAAGCTGCTGTCGGACAAGCGCGAGCTCGACAGCCTGCACGGCCGCATCGCGGTGGGATTCCTGATCGTGCAGGACCTGGCGGTGGTGATTGCGATGATGGCCATGAGCGCCCTGCGCGGCAGCGGCGAGGCCGGCGCTGATGCGGGTGGTGGTGCAGGCTGGGCCGCGGTGCTGCTGTCGTTGTCATGGCGTCTGGCGGCAGCAGCCGTGGCCATGTTCGTGTTGATGCGCTGGGTGCTGCCGGCGGTGGTGGCGTCGATGGCGCGCTCGCAGGAGCTGCTGCTGGTTTTTGCCATCGCCTGGGGTGTGGCGCTGGCGGCGCTGGGCGAGTGGGCCGGATTCAGCAAGGAGGCTGGCGCCTTCCTGGCCGGGTTCTCGCTCGCCTCCACGCCCTACCGCGAGGCGATGAACGCTCGGTTGACGGGCGTCCGCGACTTCCTGCTGCTGTTCTTTTTCATCGATCTGGGCGCCAAGCTCGACTTCTCGACGCTCGGCGCCGAGGTGGTGCCAGCCATCGTGCTGTCGCTGTTCGTGCTGATCGGCAATCCCTTGATCGTGATGGCCATCATGGGCTTCATGGGCTACCGCCGGCGCACCGGGTTTCTGGCCGGCCTGACGGTGGCGCAGATCAGCGAGTTCTCCATCGTGTTCGTCGCCATGGGCATCACGCTGGGGCATGTGGGTGTGCAGACGTTGGGGCTGACCACGCTGGTGGGCCTGGTGACGATCACCGTGTCGACCTACATGATCCTGTACGCCCAGGCGCTGTACGAGCGGCTCGCGCCCTGGTTGCGCATCTTCGAGCGCGATCATCCATTCAGGGAGGTGGCGGCGGAAACACAGGACGCAGGCACGAGATCGGCCCAGGTCATCGTCTTCGGCCTCGGCCGCTACGGCAGCCGCCTGTTCGAGCAGCTGCGTGCCGACGGCGTCGCAGCCATCGGCGTCGACTTCGACCCCGAGGCTGTTCGTGAACTGCAGGGCCGGGGCTTGCCCGTGCACTTCGGCGACGGCGAGGACCCGGACTTCCTCGAATCGCTGCCGCTGCGTCAGGCGCGCTGGGTGATCACGACTTTCCCGCAATGGGAGTCCAATCGCGCGTTGCTGCGTGCGCTGAAGGCGGTGCACTATCGCGGTCGGGTGGTGGCTGCAGTGCGTGACGCCGCCCACGGGCGTGCGCTGGCAGCAGCCGGCATCGATCAGATCCTCAATCCCTTCGACGACGCCGCCGACCATGCGGCAGCCCGCTTGGCGCAAGACATCCGCGAACAGGAGACCACACCATGACCCATTGGGGCCCCATCCTCGCCGCCACCGACTTCTCGGCGCCCGCCCGCCATGCCGCCGATCGTGCGGCGCGCCTGGCGCACGAGACCGGGTCTGCGCTGACGCTGATGCACGTGCTGCCGGGGGGCGCGCTGCAAGAACTTCGCCAATGGCTGGGCACCGGCCATGCGATGGAGCAGCATCTGCAAGACGATGCGCACCGGCAGCTCGGGCAACTGGTGGCCGAACTGCAGGCGAGCCGGCATGTCGCCATCCGTTCGTTCCATGCCAGCGGCGCAGCGCTCGAAGAGATCGGCCGTGAGGCCGAGGCGCTGGATGCAGCGCTGGTGGTGCTGGGCGCGCGCGGTGCCGGCTTCATGCGCCGGCTGGTGCTGGGCAGCACCTCCGAGAGGCTGCTGCGCCGCACGACGCGGCCCTTGCTGGTGGTGCGGCAGACGCCGCACGAGCCCTACCGGCGTGTCCTGGTCGCGCTGGACTTTTCGCCCTGGTCGGCAAGAGCCGTCACGCTGGCACGGCGCGTGGCACCGCACGCCAGGCTGCTGCTTTTCAACGCCTACCAGGTGCCGTTCGAGGAAAAACTCCACTTCGCTGGCGTCGACACCGCGACCATCGACCGCTACCGGCAACAAGCCCGCGCAGACGCCACGCAGCGTGTGCATTTGCTGGCGGCCGCGAGCAGACTGAAGCCGAGCGACTGGGAGCCCTGCATCGTCGAGGGAGACGCCTCTCAACGCATCATCGAACACGAGCAGGAGAAAGACTGCGACCTCGTCGTGCTCGGCAAGCATGGCCAGTCGGCCACCGAAGACCTGCTGCTGGGCAGCGTCAGCAAGCATGTGCTGGCCGAGGGCAGTACCGATGTGCTGGTCTCCACGGCGCGTGTGGCATGACGAGGCTCGCGGGGTCGCTGCCGCGCGCGCTCGGCTGCCTGGCGCTGGCGGCGCTGGTGTACGGCAGCGCGCCGCCGCCCGACGCGTTGCGCACCGGGCTGGCGCTGTTCGTGCTGATCGGCGGCCTGTGGATGACGCAGGCTCTGCACCTGAGCGTCACCGCGCTGCTCGTCCCCTTGTTGGCCGTGCTCACGGGCCTGACAGACCTGCGCACGGCGCTGGCGTCGTTTGCGCATCCGATCATCTTCCTGTTCCTGGGTGGCTTCGCGCTGGCCGCGGCACTGCAGCGGCAGGGCCTTGATCGCAGGTTGGCGCTGGCCGTGCTGCGCCTGGCCGCAGGCCGACGCGACGCCGCCGTGGCGCTGCTGTTCGGACTGACGGCCCTGCTGTCGATGTGGATCAGCAACACGGCGACCGCCGCCATGATGCTGCCCCTCGCGCTGGGCCTGCTGCACGACGAGGACGGACCTGCCGAACGTGCCTTCGTGCTGCTGGGCGTGGCCTACAGCGCCAGCATCGGGGGCATCGGCACGCTGGTGGGCAGCCCGCCCAACGCGATTGCGGCGGCGCAGGCCGGCATCGGCTTTGCCGAATGGATGCGCTTCGGCGTGCCGCTGGTGCTGCTGTTGCTGCCGCTGATGGTCGGGGTGCTCTTCCTGCTGCTTCGCCCCGGGCTCGGGGGGCGCAGCCTGCCACTTGACGAGCGCTCGCCAGCAATGCCCTGGTCCCGCTCGCAGCGCGTCACCCTGGTCGTGTTCGGCCTCACGGCGGCGGGCTGGATCGGCGCGGCGCCGCTCGGGCGTGCGCTGGGCGTCACGGCCGACATCGACACGGCCGTCGCCTTGGCCGCGATCGTCGCGCTGGTGCTCAGCGGTGCCATCCAATGGCCCGACATCGAGTCTCGAACGCAGTGGGGCGTGCTGCTGCTGTTCGGCGGCGGGCTGGCGCTGAGCGAGGTGATGGCGGTCAGCGGCGCCAGCCGGTTTCTGGCCGGCGCGCTGACCGACGCCTTGCAAGGCGCACCGACCTTCCTGTTGCTGCTGGGCGTGGTCGCCTTCGTCGTCTTCCTGACCGAACTGGTCAGCAACACCGCATCGGCAGCGCTGCTGGTACCGATCTTCCTGGGCGCGTCCACATCGCTGGGCCTGCCCCCGCTGCTGCTCGCCGCAGCCATCGCGGCTTCAGCGTCATGCGCCTTCATGCTGCCGGTGGCCACACCACCGAACGCGATCGTCTACGCCACCGAGCAGGTGCCGCAAGCCACCATGATGCGCTGCGGACTGGTGCTGAACCTCGTGTGCATCACGGCGATCACGGCGGTGGCGACTGCCGCACTTCGATGATGGATGTGCAGAACCTGGGCTCGACCCTCGGTCTGATGGCCGGCGGTCTGGGTCTGTTCCTGCTCGGCATGGGCCTGATGACCGACGGTCTCAAGCTGGCAGCCGGGCCG
Source organism: Burkholderiales bacterium (assembly GCA_038249925.1). GTDB lineage: Bacteria > Pseudomonadota > Gammaproteobacteria > Burkholderiales > Burkholderiaceae_C > Rubrivivax. The sequence goes on along the minus strand of JBBSCV010000022.1, from coordinate 15,836 downwards.
GCCTTGCACCGCATCCTGGCCGGCGCCACGCGCACGCGTGCCCACGCGCTGGGTTCAGGAATGCTGGTGACGGCTTTCGTGCAGTCGTCCAGCGCAGTCACCGTGGCGGCCATCGGCTTTGTCAACGCCGGCCTGCTGGGGCTCGGGCCGGCGCTGTGGGTGCTGTTCGGCGCCAATGTCGGTACGACGATGACGGGGTGGATCGTCGCGCTGGTCGGTCTCAAGTTCAAGGTCGAGGCGCTCGCGATGCCGCTGGTGGGCCTGGGCGCGCTGCTGCGGCTGACGGGCGAGGGCCGGCGCAGCGGCGCCATCGGCACCGCGCTGGCCGGCTTCGGGCTGCTGTTCATGGGCATCGCCCTGCTGCAGCAAGCCTTTTCCGGCCTGGCTGGCCAGATCAGCCTGCCGCAGGGTGAGGGGCCGCTGGTGGTGCTGGCGCAACTCGGCATCGGCCTGCTGATGACGGTGCTGATGCAATCGTCCAGCGCCGCCATGGCGATCACTCTGACCGCGGCGCAGGGCGGTCTGATCGGTCTGGAAGGCGCAGCAGCGGTGGTCATCGGTGCCAACATCGGCACCACCGTGACGGCGCTGCTGGCCGCCATCGGCGCGACGCCGAACGCCCGCCGAGCCGCGTCGGCGCACGTCGTCTTCAACCTGCTCACGGGCTTGGTCGCGCTGCTGCTCTTGCCGTGGTTCCTCGTGGTTCTGGTTCAGGCGCGCGAGGCACTGGACCTGCCACCGGACCCTGCCGCCAAGCTGGCCCTGTTCCACACCACGTTCAACCTGCTCGGCGTGCTGCTGATGTGGCCGCTGGCGGCCCGCCTCACCCATTGGCTGCAGCAGCGTTTTCGAGCCCGCGAGGAGGATGAAGCGCAGCCACAGTTCCTCGACGACACCGTGCTCGCCGTGCCCACGCTGGCGCTCGACGCGCTGGCGCGCGAAGTGGCCCGTGCCGGGCAGGTGGCGGTGCGCATGAGCCGATGTGCGCTGGCCGGCGCCGGTGCCGCCACGCTGAAGACGGACCAGACCATCTTCGCGAGCCTGGACGCCGCCATCGAGCGCTTCGTCGAACGACTGCGCAGCCAGTCGATGTCACAGGTTGCCAGCGCGCGGCTGGCCGAACTGCTGCGCACACAGCGCTACCACGAAGCGGGTGCGGAGCAGGGCGTGGCCGCCGCCGCGCTGGCGCCGCTGGAACCGGCCGATGCACGCCTTGCCGCGGCCTTGGCGGCGTTCGTCGCGGCGACCGACGCGTTGCTGATGCGCTGCTGCCCGGCCGGACCGACCGATATGGCCGGCATGGACGCCGACCTGGGCACCATGGAAGCGCGCTACGAAGACCTCAAGGCCGACCTGTTGGCTGCCGGCGCCGACGCTCGTCTGGCACTGAACGACATGGAACAGGCGCTGCGCCGCGGCAGCGCGCTGCGCCGTGCCGCCCAGCAGCTTCACAAGTCGCGGCGACGCTTGCTGGGCCGCGAAGGACGATGAGAGGGGAGGCACCCGCATCCTGCCGACCGCACGCGCCCTTTGGCCAGCCGCGACGCGGCCGGCGCTCATTCGAAGGAGGCTTCCACCGGCTTCACGACCGGCTTGCCGGCCGCCAGCCAGGCGTCGTAGCCACCGGCGACGGAAACGACGTTGAGGTAGCCCATGCTCTGCATGCTGTTGGCGGCCAGTGCAGCGCGGCCGCTGGTCTTGCAATACAGCACCACGTTCAGGTCTCGCTTTTCCAGCGCAGGGGTTGCCGACAACCTGAATTCGAGCAGGCCGCGCGGCAGGTTGACAGCGCCTGGCAAATGGCCGGCGGCGTATTCGTCGGCCTCGCGAACGTCGATGACGGCATCGGCCGAAAGCAAGAAGCTCTGGGCTTCGTCGACGGAAACCTCGCGGCACTGGGCTTTGGCAGCCAGAACAAGATCGTGGGCGGTTTTCATGGGTTTTTACGAAACGAAGTTCGGGTTGGTTCAGCGTGACCTCAGAACGCCAGCGTGCGCACGCCGGGCTTGAGCAGGTGCGCCACGATATCGGCAGGCTTGGCCGGTGTCACGCCGGTCAGCAGCTCAGCCGGCTGGCGCCCGGTATTGGGCAGATACAGCGCGCAAACCTCGACTTTGGCGCCAGCCTTGATCAAGCCCTGCAGCATTTGCTGCGGCGTGACATTGCGCGGCTTGAGGGCGGGCATGGCCTGGCCGTTGACGGCGATGTCACCCGCCGCGTCGCACAGCAGCACGCGTACGCCGACCTTCTGCTCCAGCGCCTGCCCGGCGAGGACCAAGCCCGCCCCCTGCGCCATGGCAGCGCCCGAATGGATGGACACGAACAACTCGTCGGCCTGGGCCACGAGGGCGGTGGACAACAGGGCAGCAGCGACAAGGAAAGACTTCTTCATGGTTTCAGACTCCGGTGGTTGTAAAAACGGGAACGGGGAATGGAAGCAACGAAAGATCGAGACATGAGCAATTCAAACCTTCAGCACCCAGCGCAGCACCAGGGCCACGGCCAGCAGTGCCGTGACACTGGCGGCCCAGATGCCGGCCATCCAGAGCAGGCGGCGCCAAGGCGGGGGCAGCGGCTCGTCGGCGCCTGCAACTGCGATGCTCGGCCAGCGGAACATTGGGGGCTTCATGCGTGGTACCCGTCGGCGTCGACCTTGCCGCGGAAGACCCAGTACGACCAGGCCGTATAAGCCAGGATCATCGGCAGCACCAAGGCCGTACCCCAGAGCATGAAGACCTGGCTGCTGTGGTCGGTGGCTGCTTCCCAAATGGACACTGCGCCCGGCACGACGTCGGGAAACACGCTGATGCCCAGCCCGATGAAACACAGCAGGAAGATGCCCAGCGTCAGCAGAAACGGTGCGTGGTCGTGGCCGGCCTTCAGGCTGCGCACGAACGCCACGCTCAACAACGCCACCAGGATGGGCACCGGGGCCACCCACAGGATGTTGGGCCATTGCAGCCAGTTGCTGAAGTAGTCGGCACTCAGAAACAGGGTGGCGATGCTGACCGCAACGATGGCAGCCAGGCTGGCGCCCCCCAGCCACCAGGCCATGGCCCGGGCGTGTCGTTGCAGCGTGTCTTCGGACTTCATCACGAGCCAGGTGGACCCCAGCAGGGCATAGGCCACGACCACGCTGATGCCGGTCAGCAACGAGAACGGCGTCAGCCAGTCCCACCAGCCGCCGGCATAGGCGCGCCCGCTGACCACCACACCCTGCAACAGCGCGCCGAGGATGATGCCCTGCGACAAAGCCGCCAGCAGCGAGCCGCCCGTGAACGCCACATCCCAGAAGCCGCGGTGCGCAGGGTCGCGCCAGCGGAATTCGAACGCCACGCCGCGAAACACCAGAGCCAGCAGCATCGCGATGATGGGCACGTACATCGCAGACAAGATCAGCCCGTAGGCCAGTGGAAAGGCCGCCAGCAAGCCGCCCCCGCCCATGACCAACCAAGTCTCGTTGCCGTCCCATACCGGCGCAATGCTGTTCATCGCGGTGTCGCGGTCGCGGCCCACCTCGAAGGTGCTGAACAGGATGCCGATGCCCAGGTCGAACCCGTCCAGCACGACATAGATGAAGACGGCCAACGCAATGATGAAGGCCCAAACGAGCGTGAGATCGATGTTCATGCAGTGGCCCCTTTCAGCTTGCCAACGCGTCCGGCCGCAGCGCCACGGCAGGCGTGGTGCCGGCTGCAAGCGCGGGGATGTTGGGCGCTGGCGGCTCATGCACCACCGGCGGCTTGGCCATCAGCTTCAGGATGTAGAGCACCCCGGCGCCGAAGACCGCGAAGTACACGACCACGAAGGCCACCAGCGATGCCGCCACCGCAGGGGCTGCCAGCGGCGAGGCCGACTCGGCGGTGCGCATCAGGCCATGGACGGTCCAGGGCTGCCGACCCACTTCGGTGGTGATCCACCCTGCCAGCACAGCGATCAAACCCGACGGGCCCATCACCACGGCGAAGCGGTGCAGGAACTTCCAGTCGTACAAGCGGCCCCGCGCTCTGGCCCACAGGCCGAGCATGCCCAGCCCGGCCATCAGAAAGCCCAGGCCGACCATGACGCGAAAGGCCCAGAACACGATGCCCACCGGAGGACGGTCGGCCGCGGGCACGGTGTCGAGGCCCTGCATCGGGGCGTCGAGTTCGTGCTTGAGGATCAGCGAAGACAGCTTCGGAATCTCAAGCGCGTAGTCGACGCGGCCTGCAGCACTGTTGGGAATGCCGAACAGGATCAGCGGCGCGCCTTCCGGGTGGCTTTGATAGTGGCCTTCCATGGCCATCACCTTCACGGGCTGGTGCTCCAGCGTGTTCAGGCCGTGCATGTCACCCAGCACGATCTGCAGCGGCGCCACGATGGCCGCCATCCACATCGCCATCGAGAACATCAGGCGGGCGCGCGGATTGGCGCGGTCCTTCAGCAGGTGCCAGGCCCCCACGGCGCCGACCAGAAAGGCCGTGGTCAGGTAGGCGGCCGACAGCGTGTGCGCCAGCCGGTAGGGAAAGCTGGGGTTGAAGATGATGGCCAGCCAGCTGCCGGCAGAGATGAACTGGCCATTGGCATTCATCGCATAGCCCGCAGGCGTATGCATCCAGCTGTTGACCGAAAGGATCCAGAACGCCGAGACGAAGGTGCCGAAGGCGACCATCAGCGTGGCGGTGAAGTGAAGGCCTTTGCCGACGCGCTTCATGCCGAACAGCATCACGCCCAGGAAGCCGGCTTCCAGGAAGAAGGCAGTGAGCACCTCGTAGGCCATCAGCGGGCCGATGATCGGTCCCGCCTTGTCGGAGAACACCGCCCAGTTGGTGCCGAACTGGTAGGACATGACGATGCCCGAGACCACGCCCATCGCGAACACCAGCGCGAAGATCTTGATCCAGTAGCGGAACAGGTTGATGTAGTCGGCACGCCCGGTTTTCAGCCACAGGCCTTCCAGCACCGCCAGGTAGCTGGCCAGGCCGATGGTGATGGCCGGAAACAGGAAGTGAAAGCTCACCGTGAACGCAAACTGGATGCGTGCCAAAAGCAGTGCGTCGGGCAGGTCGAACATCAAGGGCTTCCTCTATCGGTGCAGTGACTGACCCTGTTCACTGATCAAGACCCGTGCCACCCCGCAGTGGCAAAACAAAATTCAATCGAATCAACGGCTTGAACCGATGAGCCCGGCCGAGTGACCGATATGGCAGGGCTTTCTTCTGCCACGACAGGCCGATGACTGCCAAGTGACAGTGCACTTTGGCAGTGAACTTTGACCGTGCGGGATGGCCGGGTGGGCGCCGGCCTGCAAAAGCGTCATGCCGCTGGCGCTGGGCACGGCGGCGCGCCCGCCTTCGAGCGGTCAGGCATGGTGCTCGCGGCAACGAAGTGGACTGCTAGACTTTTTGAGGCGCGGGGGCATCTCAGGCGCCGGCATCAGGGGAAGAAGATGACAACACGAATCTCGCTCTGCAGACAACTGCTGGCGTTCAGCCTGGCCGTGGCGGCCGCACAGAGTTTTGCGCAGACCTCGCCTGCACGTTCAGAACCGCGCAACCAGTTTGAAGTCGGGGCCTGGGCAGTTCGGCACAGCCAGACGCTGCGCGCGGAGTCGCTATTCGGCGGCGCCACCACACCGCCCGACAGTGTCAGCCTGGAGAACGACCTCGGCCTTTCGCGCCGCAGCACGGCTTTCACGGTGGGCTACACGCGGCTCATCGGCCAGGCCTGGCACTTCAACGCCGAGTACGCGCGCAGTTCGCGCAACGGCAGCACAAGCACCACGCGCAGGCTGCAAATCGGCGATCTGTCCTACCCAGCTGGCACCACGCTGCAGTCAGACGCCAACATCATCTACTCCAGCTTCGCCGGTGGGCTGGCGCTGGTGCAGCGCGACGCCGCCGAGTTCGGCGTGCGCGTGGGCGGCGTGACGGTCCGCGGGCGCGTGGGCATCAACGACCCGTCACGCAACCTGAAAGTCGACTGGATCGTCAGCGACGTCCTGCCCATGGTCGGCCTGTTCATCCACACACGCCCCAGCGAGAACTTGCGCTTCAACGTCCGCCTGGACGCCGCGGCACAAGACGGCGCGCGCACCACGAACCTGCAGCTGGACCTGCGGTGGCAACCCGCCCCCAGCCTGGGCTTGAGTGCAGGGCTGCGCGTGCTGAGCGGGCGCTCCGGCCGGGACGACTTCGACATCTACAACATCGGGCGCGAGCGCTCGACCTACCGCCTGTCAGGGCCGCAGCTCAGCGCGCACCTGGCGTTCTGAGCCGCGGCACCGTTCAAGGCGTCACTGGCGTGCGGCTGGGCGACATCGCCAGCGCAAAGGCGCGCAGTCGCCGGCGTCATAGCAGGTGTTGCAGCCTCTGCAAGCAGACCTGTAGCAGGTCCAGCCAAGAGCGGGGCTGAAGCTTCGCCATCACAGGGGGCTTCCAGCGGCGGAACGCAGGCAGCTTGCAGAAACTCCACCAGCGCTTGCCCATGCACAGAAACGGCCGCGCGAAGGTCGTGGTCGCCTTGCACCAGCAGCATGCGTGCGTGGGACGATGCAGCCAGCAAGCGCTCGGCGTCGGCCACCGGCACGGTGTCGTCTTCGCTGCCGTGCACCAGCAAGGTCGGGCACCGAACACGCGCAATCGTGTGGATCGGGGCGATGGCGTCGAAGCTCACGCCGATCACGTTCTGCACATGGCGCATCACGTACCAGCCGAGCAGCGGATAGGGCACTCTCTTCTCGGCCATGAAGCGCCGCATGACCTCGCGCGGGTGCGCGAAGGCCGACAGGCTGACGACTGCGCGCACGTCATCGTGTTGCGACGCATGAAGCAAGGCGGCAGCCGCGCCCACCGAGTGCCCGATCAGCGACAGCCGATGAGCGTCGATGTCGGGTTGAAGGCGCAACCAGGCCAAGCCGGCAGCGATGTCTTCGGCGAAGCGCGGCATCGACGTGAAGCTTTCGTCGTCGCTCTCGCCGTGGCAACGAGCGTCGAGCAGCAGAACGGCAAAGCCGGCAGCGTGCAGCGGCGGAATGACCGAGCTCATCATCGAGGCATTGGCACCCCAGCCGTGCATCACCAACACGGCCGGCACCGGGTGTCGAACTCGGGGTGATGGAGACACCATCCAGCCAAACAACTGCTTGCCGCCGAGCCCGGCCATTCGAACTTCCCGCACCGCATCGTCGGCAACGCCATGCGTGGGCGGCCCCAGCTTGTGCGGCAGGCGCGGCGCACGCAAGCCACGCAGGATGGCGGCATGCGCCAGGCTGCGCAGCACCCACGCGCCCGCGACTGCTGCCGCGACTGCTGCCGCTGCCGCTGCTGATGCCGATGCCTCGATGATCATGCGGAAAGTTGCTAGGGGTGACGTCGGCCTACGCGGTCGGTCGAAAGCCGTTGTCTCAGGCCTCTTCCGTTAGATCAACCCTGTTGCTTGCGACCAAAACGTGTGGAACTTGCATCATTGCATGAGTATTGAGTGATGTTGAGCCGTTGATCACCGCGACGTCTGTTCGCTGTCGTACCGATTTCCAGGAAATGACGCAGATGCAGCTGCAGATGCAGTGAAGCGCAGCTCATTTTCAAACGCACTGGCGCAAGAAACCGCGCTCGCGCAACAACGCCTCCACTGCCGCAGAGTCTTCGGCAAACCCGTCTGGGTCGTATTTGATCTTGCTGGTGTAGTACTGCGCCAGCGACTCGATGCCGTGGGCTTCGGGTTTCTGGTTTGACTCTGGCTTCACGGACCTGTCGGTGGCGGCAGCGCCGCGGGCGAAGACGTGGATGATGCCAAGCGCGGCGCCGACCTCCACCAGCTCCTCAGCCCGATATCCCGCCGCCTGCCGTTGCACCCTGCAACGGCTCGGCCCCGCGCCATGCGGGGCCACTCGTGGCGCGAGCTTGGTGGCCAGGGCCGCATGGCTGAACAATCGCGCCGCCAAGCGCCATGATTGCCCCCTCGACTGCCCCACGATCCACTGCACGGCCCGCCTGCACAGCCCGTGCAGCATGGCGGCGCTGGGCCTGGCTGTGTCTGGCCGGCGCCGGACCCTGGCCCTCGGCTGGGGCGCAGACGCCCGAAGAGACAGCCACCGAACGCAGCAAGCCTCGCAGCTGGGACGCCGCAGCAGGCTTCGTCGTCAGCCACGGACCGCGCTACCCGGGCTCGGCCAGCAAGGCAGGCAGCCTCACACCCGGGCTGGCGGTGCGCTGGGGCCGCGTCAGCATGGCCAGCCGCAGCGCGTTTTCTGTGCGCGGGGCAGAAGGCGGCGGCGGCGGCGGACTGCGCGTGGAACTGGCGCGCGGCGAACGCCTGCGGGCCGGCCTGGGCCTGCGGCTGGACGGCGGGCGGAGCGAGTCAGACAGCGAAGAACTGCGCGGACTGGGCGACGTGCGCCGCACGTTGCGATTGCGCCTGAGCGTGAGTTACCGGCTCGACGACGGCTGGCGCCTGCGCAGCAGCACCACGGTCGACGCGCTGCGCCGCGGCGGCGGCACGCTGGGTGAACTGCAGGTCAGCCGCGATCTCGCGCTCAGCCCTGCGCTCGGCGTGCAGGGCTCGCTCTCGCTGGGCTGGGCCGACCGCCGTCATCTGCAGAGCTACTTCGGCATCACCCCCGAGCAGGCGGCACGCAGCGGCTACGCCGTGACGCCCATGTCAGCCGGCTTGCGCGACATCACCCTCTCTGCGGGCTGGCGGCACGCACTGGGGCGGCAGTGGGCCGTCTTCGGCAGCGCCAGCACTTCGCGCCTGATCGACGAGGCCGCAGCCAGCCCCCTGGTGCGAGAGCGCGACAGCTGGAGCATGGGGCTCGGCCTGGTGTATCGCTTCTGAGATCCATGGCGACCCCGAAACCACCCTTCCCCGCTGCGGCCACCCCGCCGGGCGCGCGGGTCACAGGCGAGCCGCTGGCAGGCCAGCCAGCGCCGGCAGGTCTGCCGCTGTGGCCGCTGGCGCTGGTCGCCGGGCTGCTGCCGGCGGTGGCGGCCTTGGTGGCCTTCGGGCTGTCGGTGCACCTGCAACTCGTGCCCGGCTGCAACCCCTTCATCGACGGTTGCGTCTCCATCAGCCGCGCAGCGCGCTATGAGCTGCCGAACCACGTTTTCCGGGCATTGATGCTGCCGGCCGCCACGTTGCAAGGCCTGGTGTGGCTGCTGGCGGCGCACTGGCTGCGCGGCCAGTTGGGCCCGCGCCAAAGCCTGCAGGCGCTGGCCACGCTGGGGGTCGTGGCGGCCGCAGCGTTGGTGCTCTACGCCACCTTCCTGGGCACCGACGGCACGCTGTACCGGCTGCTGCGGCAGTACGGCACGGTGGTCTATTTCGGCTTCACCTGCCTGTGCATGCTGCTGCTGGGCCAGGCGGTGCAGGCGCTGCCACGCACTGGCGGCAGCGGCCTGCCGGGCTGGCTGGTGCGCACCCACGTGGCGCTGGCGTGCACGCTGGTGGCGCTGGGCGTGGCCAACGCCGTCGTTGCAGCGCTGCTGTCGCCCGCACGGAAAGCACGCACCGAGAACGTCACCGAGTGGTGGGGGGCGTTGATCTTCGTGCTGTGCTTCTGCGCCCTGGCCGCGATGTGGTGGCGCAGCGGCCTGCGGCTGCGGCTGCAGACCGACCCGGGCGGCCTCTAGAATGCCCGCTGCGTCACCTCCGGGTGCCGCACCCGTCATTGGGGAGTAGCCGCCCTGCAGCCTCTGCAGGGGCCCGCGTCAACATACTTGACCCAGAACCAGTTTCTCGGGTCATGGCGCGGGCAGCATCCAGCCTGGCAAGACCTTTGACCACACTGCCTCCCGGAAGGGCCGGGGCGGCGGCGTGGTCAGTCTTTTCTTGCCGGCCCTGGAATCTGCACATGGAAGCCTTTTTCGTCAGTACCGCTGTCGTCGCCCTGGGCGAGATGGGCGACAAGACGCAGTTGCTGGCCATCCTGCTGGCCGCACGCTTTCGCAAACCGTGGCCCATCATTGCGGGCATCTTCCTGGCCACGCTGGCCAACCACGCCGCCGCCGGCGCCGTGGGTGGCTGGGTGGCACAGGCCTTGGGGCCGAACATCCTGCGCTGGGTCATCGGCCTCGGCTTTCTGGCCATGGCCGTGTGGATGCTGGTGCCCGACAAGATCGACGCCGACGCAATGCAGAAACAGCCTGCGCGCTGGGGCGTATTCGGCACCACCTTCGTCGCCTTCTTCCTGGCCGAGATGGGCGACAAGACGCAGATTGCCACGGTGGCCCTGGCCGCGCGCTACCCCGACTTGCTGGCCGTGGTGATGGGCACCACGCTGGGCATGATGATCAGCAACGTGCCCGCCGTCTTCCTGGGTGAAGCCATTGCCAGGCGCGTGAAGATGGCCCTGGTGCACGGCATCGCTGCCCTGATCTTTGCGGGCTTGGGCGTGCTGACGCTGCTCAACGTCGGCAACTTCTTTTGAGGCGGTTCTGAGGCGGTTCTGAGGCGGTTCTGAGGCATTCTGCGGCACTTCTACGGCGCTCGCGAGCGCCCCGCTGATACACTGCGTGCCGTCAGGAGAGAGCCCCGCTGCGGTGACGCGCAAGTACGCAACACGGGCCGCCGAAGGCGCAGAGGTGGTTTGAACGCCACCTCGAACGCTCAGGCAAAAGGACTGACTTCTTCACCTCACTGGAGAGAGGCCACCGGCAATTTTGGTGGCCCACCGAAGGGGCAAGGCCTGGCGGTCACGAGTTCACAGTGAACACACGATGCGCCAGCGCTGAATCTCTCAGGTAAAGCGGACAGCGAGGGCCAGCCACACCGTCTAAGGCGGTGTTTGCACAGTCGCCCTCGAAAGGTTTTGCCTTGTCCGCTGACACCGCCCTGCTTCAGACCGCCCTGCTCCAGACTCCCTTGCACGCCCTTCACCTGCGCCTGGGCGCGCGCATGGTGCCCTTTGCCGGCTACGCCATGCCGGTGCAGTTCCCCGGCGGCCTGATGGCCGAGCACAAGCAGTGCCGCGAGGCGGCGGTGTTGTTCGATGTCTCGCACATGGGGCAGGTGCGGCTGGTGGGCAGCGCCGCTGCAGCGGCGCTTGAAAGCCTGGTGCCGATGGACGTCATCGATCTCGGCGTGGGCAGGCAGCGCTACGCGTTCTTCACCAACAGCAGCGGTGGCCTGCTGGACGACCTGATGATGGTGCGCCCCGACGATGCAGCGCGCAGCACCTTCGGCGACATCTTCCTGGTGGTGAACGCCGGCTGCAAAGAGGCCGACGTGAAGCACATGCAGACCCAGATCGGCCACCGCTGCCAGGTGGTGCCGATGCCCGAACGTGCGCTGCTGGCGCTGCAAGGCCCGAAGGCCGTGGACGCGCTCTCGCGCATCAACCCCGCCGTCGCAGCGCTGGTGTTCATGAGCGGCGGTGTGTTCGCGCTGGCCGGCACTTCGTGTTTCGTCACGCGCTCGGGCTACACCGGCGAAGACGGTTTCGAGATCAGCGTGCCGGCAGAACACGCCGTGGCGCTGGCCGAAGCGCTGCTGGCGCAACCCGAAGTGCTGCCCGCCGGCCTGGGCGCGCGCGACACGCTGCGCCTGGAAGCCGGCCTGTGCCTGTACGGCCACGACATCAACGAGACCACGAGCCCGGTGGAAGCGGGCCTGGCCTGGGCCATCCAGAAGGTGCGCCGCCCGGGCGGCGCACGGGCTGGCGGCTACCCGGGCGCCCGCGTCATCGAAGGCCACCTCGCCGGCGCCGCGCCGAGCAAGCGCGTGGGCCTCTTGGGCCTGGAACGCGCGCCCGTGCGTGAAGGCGCAGTCATCGTCGACGCCCACGGCCACAAGCTGGGCATGGTGACCAGCGGCACGCTTGCGCCCACCGTCAACCAGCCCATTGCGATGGCCTACCTGCCTTTGAACCACGCGCTGCCGCATCACGAGGTGTTTGCCGAAGTGCGCGGCAAACGCCTGCCCATGCGAGTGACGGCGATGCCCTTTGCGCCCCATCGCTACAAGCGCTGAACCTCACCTTCACACCCAACCTGACAGGAGCCTGCCCATGACCACCAAGTACACGTCCGATCACGAGTGGATCAACATCGAAAACCACATCGCCGCTGTCGTCGGCATCACCCTGCACGCGCAGGACGCCCTGGGTGACGTGGTCTTTGTCGACCTGCCCGAGGTGGGCAAGACCTACAAGATGGGCGAGATCGCCGGCGTCGTGGAAAGCGTGAAAGCCGCGGCCGACATCTACATGCCGGTAAGCGGCGAGGTGGTAGAGGTGAACGGCGCGCTGAAGGACGACCCGTCGCTGGCCAACAGCGACCCGCTGGGCCAGGGCTGGTTCTTCAAGGTGCAAGTCACCGACATGACCGAGTACGACGCGCTGATGGACGCGCCTGCCTACGACGCGCTCTTGAAGACTTTGTGAAGCCCCTGTGATTGCGCGCTGAAAGAAAACCCATGTTGATGTCTGCCCTGAAGTCGCTCGTTGAACTCGAGAACCACACCGAGTTCGCTGCCCGCCACATCGGCCCATTTGCCGACGACGAGCGCCACATGCTCGGCGTCATCGGCGCGGCCAGCCGCCGTGTGCTGATCGAGGCCATCGTGCCGCGCGCCATCGCGCGCAGCCAACCGATGAACCTGCCCGCACCCGTGACAGAAGCGCAGGCGCTGGCCGAAATGAAGGCACTGGCTGCGAAGAACCAGGTGCTGAAAAGCTTCATCGGCCAGGGCTACCACGGCACCTACACGCCGGGCGTCATCCTGCGCAACGTCCTCGAGAACCCGGCCTGGTACACGGCCTACACGCCCTACCAGGCCGAGATCAGCCAGGGCCGCATGGAAGCGCTGGTGAACTTCCAGACCATGGTGTGTGAACTCACGGGCATGGCGATGTCGAACGCGTCGATGCTGGACGAAGCCACGGCCGCAGCCGAAGCCATGACGCTGGCCAAGCGCAGCGTGAAGAGCAAGAGCGACACCGTCATCGTCGCCGGTGACTGCCACCCGCAGACCATCGAGGTTCTGCAGACGCGCGCCGCGCCGCTGGGCCTGAAGGTGCTGGTGGGCGGCACTGGCGAAACCCTGGCGCAACAGCTGCAGCAGCACGACTGTTTCGCCGTCATCGTGCAGTACCCCAGCACCAGCGGCCTCATCCACGACTTCGGTTCGCTCGCAGAGCATGCGCACGCGAAGAACGCGGCCTTCATCGTGGCGGCCGACCTGCTGGCACTCACGCTGCTGGTGCCGCCGGGTGAATTCGGCGCCGACATCGTGGTCGGCACCACGCAGCGTTTCGGCGTGCCGATGGGTGCGGGCGGCCCGCACGCGGCCTACATGGCCTGCCGCGACGAGTGGAAGCGCAGCATGCCCGGCCGCCTGGTGGGCGTCAGCATCGACAGCCACGGCGCGCCCGCCTACCGCCTGGCGCTGCAGACGCGTGAACAGCACATCCGCCGCGAGAAGGCCACCAGCAACATCTGCACGGCGCAGGTGCTGCTGGCCGTCATCGCCAGCATGTATGCCGTGTACCACGGGCCTGCCGGGCTGAAGCGCATCGCACAGCGCGTGGCCAGCTACACCGCCATCCTCTCGCAGGGCCTGCAGCAGATGGGCCATCAGGTCATCACGCCGGCAGCTTTCGACACCATCACCATCGAGACCGGTGCCGCAACCGAGGCCGTGCTCGCCAAGGCCCTGGCCGCCGGCGCCAACTTGCGCCGCCTTTCACCCACGCAGCTGAGCGTGGCACTGGACGAGACCACCACGCGCGCCGACATCTCGGCGCTGTGGTCGTGGTTCGCCAAGGACGGCCAGGCCCTGCCCGACTGGGCCCCGTTCGAGAAGGGCGTGAACAGCCTCATTCCCGAGGCCCTGCGCCGCACGAGCCCATTCCTGACGCATGCGGTCTTCACCACGCACCACAGCGAAACCGGGATGCTGCGCTACATCCGCAGCCTGAGCGACAAGGACCTGGCGCTGGACCGCACGATGATCCCGCTGGGCAGTTGCACGATGAAGCTGAACGCCACCAGCGAGATGATTCCCATCACCTGGCCCGAGTTCGCGAACATGCACCCCTTCGCGCCGCGCGACCAGCTCGCCGGCTACTGGGCCATGAACGACCAGCTCTGCGCCTGGCTCTCACAAGCCACGGGCTATGCCGGCGTGAGCCTGCAGCCCAACGCGGGCAGCCAGGGTGAATATGCTGGCCTGCTGGTCATCAAGGCCTGGCACGAGAGCCGTGGCGACGGCCACCGCAGCATCTGCCTGATACCGGAGAGTGCCCACGGCACCAACCCGGCCAGCGCGCAGATGGCGGGCATGACGGTGGTCGTCGTCAAGTGCGACACGCAGGGCAACGTCGACATGGACGACCTGCAGGTCAAGTGCGAACAGCACAGTGCGAACCTGGCGGCAGCCATGATCACCTACCCCAGCACGCACGGCGTGTTCGAGGTGCGCGTGAAGGAGCTGTGCGCGCTGGTGCATGCGCATGGCGGGCGCGTGTATGTGGACGGCGCGAACATGAATGCGCTGGTGGGCGTGGCAGCGCCGGGTGAATTCGGCGGCGACGTGAGCCACCTGAACCTGCACAAGACCTTCTGCATTCCGCACGGCGGCGGCGGGCCTGGCGTGGGGCCGGTGGCGGTAGTGCAAGACCTGGTGCCGTTTCTGCCCGCGCACCGCACGGCGGGTGAGGGCGGCGAATTCAGCGTGGGTGCGGTGAGTGCAGCGCCGCTGGGCAATGCGTCGGTACTGCCCATCAGCTGGATGTATTGCCGCATGATGGGCGCCGACGGCCTGCGTGATGCCACCGAGGTGGCCATTCTGTCTGCCAATTACATTGCTGCGCGGCTGGCCGAGCATTATCCGGTGCTGTATTCGGGCGGCAATGCTGGGCTGAAGGGTGGCGGGGTGGCGCACGAATGCATCATCGACATTCGACCGTTGGCCAAGAGCAGCGGCGTGGGTGCTGAAGACGTGGCCAAGCGCTTGATCGATTACGGCTTTCATGCGCCGACGCTCAGCTTCCCGGTGGCCGGCACGTTGATGATCGAGCCGACTGAGAGTGAATCACTGGCTGAGCTGGACAGGTTCTGCGACGCGATGATCGCGATTCGCGGTGAGATCTCGAAGGTCGAGCTCGGGGTCTGGCCGCAGGATGACAACCCGCTGAAGAATGCGCCGCACACGGCGGGTTCGCTGTTGCAGGCTGAGTGGGCGCATGGCTATACGCGCGAAGAAGCGGCTTATCCGGTGGCGAGCTTGCGGCGGCAGAAGTATTGGGTGCCGGTGGGGCGGGTGGATAACGTTCACGGCGACCGGAATTTGTTTTGTAGTTGCGTGCCGATGAGTGAGTACGCGGCTTGATTCCCTGGCGTGGATAACTTTGGGCGGGAGTGGTGTCGTTGGGCGGGGGTGGTGTCGTTGGGTGGGGGTGGTGTCGTTGGCCGGGTGAATAACGTTGGCCGGGGTTTCGGCCCGGCGGCCGACTCCCTTTCTTTGCTGGTGCAAAGAAAGGAAGCAAAGAAAGCACCTGGGGGAAATGCAGCGTGCAGTGGCAGACGTTGTCATCGATCGCTGCGCTCAGGGTTTCATCATGCGGCTTCTCGCGCAGCAGGCGCTCGACATTTGCCCCTGAAGCACCGTGGTCGCCCGGTGCACTTTCCTGCCCTCGCGTAGCGCAAGCTAGTGCGAGTGGTTGAATCTTTTTTTTGACTTCGAAGTGGGCGCGCAGCGCCCCTTCCGTAACGTGTGAGGGGTGCACGTGGCCGCACCCTGCTCTCGTTCAGCACAATGTCGAGCGCCTGCTGCGCGAGAAGCCGCATGATGACAATCGGAGCGCAGCGATCGATGACGTCGGCTGCCACTGCACGCTGCGTTTCCCCCGGGTGCTT
>JBBSCV010000021.1:0-20754 GCA_038249925.1 Burkholderiales bacterium | reverse complement strand
TGAGGGCGTCCAGCAGACGACGGGCCGCTTCCTGTTCTGCAGTGCGACGCGACTTGCCCTCGCCGCATTCGGCCAGGCCCAGCGCCGCCACGGCACATTCCACCTCGAAGGTCTGGTTGTGCGCCTGGCCGCGCGTGGCGGTGATGCGGTAGGCCGGCACCGGCAACTTGCGCGCCTGCAACCATTCCTGCAGTTCGGTCTTCGCGTCCTTGCTCCAGCTCTCTACCTCGGTGGCCTGGATAACTTCACCGAAAAGGCTCTGCACCAGACCGTGCGCGGCCGCAAATCCACCGTCCAGGAAAACGGCGCCTATCACGGCTTCCAAAGCGTCGGCCAGCAAAGAGGGGCGCTGCTGGCCGCCGCCGCGCAACTCGCCTTCGGACATGCGCAATACCTCGGGCAGGCCCAGGCCGAGTGCCACACGGTGCAGGCTGTCTTCGCGCACGAGGTGAGCCCGCACCCGCGTGAGGTCGCCTTCGTCGCTGTCGGCGTGGCGCTCGTAGAGCAGGCCGGAGATGGCCAGGCTGAGCACCGCGTCACCGAGAAACTCGAGGCGCTCGTTGTGCTCGGCGCTGAAGCTGCGGTGCGTCAAGGCGCGGCGCAGCAGCTCGGGCTGCGCGAAGCGGTAGCCCAGCCGCTGCTGCAGCGCTGCCAGGGCGCCGCCGGGTGTGCTCACTTGGAGCGGCCCTCGTACTTGATCAGCAAAGACACCGGGCCGTAGATCGGCACCAGCTTGTCGTAGGAGAAGGCCACGACAACGCGGTCGTTTTCCTTGGTGATCAGCAAGTCCTTGCCCGAAATCGAGGAGATCGAGTATTCAACGTCCTTCTGACGGTCGAAGGCGGTCCGCACTTCGGCCACCGTGGCGGGTTGTTGCGCAGCGATCTTCTCCACCGCGCTCTTGATCGTGAGGTACTCGTTCACGGTGGGAAACACCCGGATCACCAGGTAGGCACCGAAGCCGATGATCAAGGCCCAGAACAGCAGCCCGAAAAGCGTGACCCCACGTTGGCGCGCGCGTCCCCGGTGCGGGGCTCGCGGGCCTGGCTGAAGCTTGCCTGGCGTCATCTTCAAAGTTCTCCTGGGGCTGGGCTGGCCGCGTGGGACCGCACCTAGTGGAAGGCGCCAATGCGCCCGAGGTTGCCGAAGTTCATCCACACGAAAAACGCCTTGCCGACGATATTCTCATCAGGCACAAAACCCCAGAAACGAGAGTCTTCCGAATTGTCTCGGTTGTCACCCATTGCAAAGTAATGGCCTGCAGGGACCTTGCACACCACGCCCTCGGGGCTGTAGCGGCAGTTTTCGGCGAAGGGAAAGCTCTTGGGCCCGGCGCCGAAGAAAGCACCGCGACGCGGGTCGACGCGGATCTGGTGTTCCACGGTGCCCAGCTTCTCGGTAAACAGCGGGGCGTAGCTCAAGCTGTCGTCATCGTAGTGCTCGCCCTTCGACACCGTGGGCACCGGCTGGCCGTTGATGCTGAGCTTCTGGTTCAGGTAGGAAACTTCGTCGCCCGGCAGACCCACCACGCGCTTGATGTAGTCCAGGCGCGGGTCGGCGGGGAAGCGGAAGACCATCACGTCGCCGCGCTCCACCGCGTTGTTGTCGATGATCTTCTTGTTGATCACCGGCAGGCGCACGCCGTAGTGGAACTTGCTCACCAGGATGAGGTCGCCCACCACCAGTGTCGGCACCATCGAGCCCGAGGGAATCTTGAAGGGCTCGAACAGGAAGCTGCGCAGGATGAAGACGACCAGGATCACCGGGAACAGGCCCGCCGTCCAGTCCAGCCACCATGGCTGCATCAGCAATCTGGCCTTGGCTTCCTGCACGTCGCCATCGACACGCTGTATGCCCTGCCGGGACAGCTCGGTGCGGCGTTGCGCGTCTTGTGCTTCCAGCGCCACCGCCGCGGCCTCGCGTTGCGGCTTGAAGTAGAAACGCTCAGCCAGCCAGAAGGCCAGCGTGAACAGGGTCAAGGTGAACAGCAGCAGAGAAAAGTTGCCGGTCCAGAAACCGAGAAACCAGCCGCCAAGGTAGACGACAAGCGCGCCGTAGAGCACGGCGGTGAGGGAACTCATCGGATTCATCAATCGTCCACCTGGAGTATGGCGAGGAAGGCTTCTTGCGGCACTTCGACGGTGCCGATCTGCTTCATGCGCTTCTTGCCTGCCTTCTGCTTTTCGAGCAGTTTCTTCTTGCGCGAGATATCGCCGCCATAGCATTTTGCCAGCACGTTCTTGCGCAACGCCTTGACGTCTTCGCGCGCGATGACGTTCGCGCCGATCGAGGCCTGAATGGCCACGTCGTACATCTGGCGCGGTATCTGCTGGCGCATCTTGGCTGCCACCGCGCGGCCGCGGTACACGCTCTGCGCCTTGTGCACGATGATGCTCAGGGCGTCGACACGGTCGCCGTTGATCATCAGGTCGACCTTGACGACATCGGCGGCGCGGTATTCCTTGAACTCGTAGTCCATGCTGGCGTAGCCGCGGCTCACGCTTTTCAGCTTGTCGAAGAAGTCCAGCACGATCTCGGCCAGCGGCAGCTCATAGGTCAGCATCACCTGGCGGCCGTGGTAGGCCATGTTCAGCTGCACGCCGCGCTTCTGGTTGGCCAGCGTCATCACCGGGCCCACGCTGTCCTGCGGCATGTACAAGTGCACGGTGACGATGGGCTCGCGAATTTCCTTGATGCGCCCCAGGTCGGGCATCTTGCTCGGGTTCTCGACCTGCATCACCGTGCCGTCGTTCAACTCGACCTGGTAGACCACGCTGGGCGCTGTCGTGATGAGGTCCTGGTCGAACTCGCGCTCCAGGCGCTCTTGCACGATTTCCATGTGCAGCAGGCCGAGGAAACCGCAGCGGAAACCGAAGCCGAGCGCCTGGCTCACCTCGGGCTCGTAGCGCAGGCTGCTGTCGTTGAGCTTGAGCTTTTCCAGCGCGTCGCGCAGCTGGTCGTACTCGCTGGCCTCGGTGGGGTACAGGCCCGCGAACACCTGCGGCTGAATCTCCTTGAAGCCCGGCAGCGGCTGGGTGGCGGGGCCGGCGTTGTTGGGCAGCTTCTTGTCCAGCGTGAGTGTGTCGCCCACCTTGGCCGCCTGCAGTTCCTTGATGCCGCAGATGACGAAGCCCACCTCACCCGCCTTCAGCGCATCGCGCGGCACGCTCTTGGGTGTGAAGACGCCCATGTGCTCGATGTTGTAGACCGCGCCGCTGGCCATCATGCGAATGCGTTCGCCCTTGCCGAGCGAGCCGTCGACCACGCGCACCAGCATCACCACGCCGACGTAGTTGTCGAACCAGCTGTCGATGATCATCGCGCGCGGCGGGCCTTCCGGGTTGCCGCGCGGCGGCGGCATGCGGGCGATCACGGCCTCGATGATGTCTTCCAGGCCCATGCCGGTCTTGGCACTGCACGGAATGGCGTCGGTGGCATCGATGCCGATCACGTCCTCGATCTCGGCCTTGGCGTTGTCGGGGTCGGCCTGCGGCAGGTCCATCTTGTTCAGCACCGGCACCACGGTCACGCCGAGGTCCAGCGCGGTGTAGCAATTGGCCACCGTCTGCGCCTCCACGCCCTGCGAAGCGTCGACGACGAGCAGTGCACCTTCGCAGGCGCTGAGTGACCGGCTCACTTCATATGAGAAGTCGACATGCCCCGGCGTGTCGATGAGGTTGAGCTGGTAGACCTGGCCGTCGCGCGCCTTGTATTCCAGCGCGGCGGTCTGCGCCTTGATGGTGATGCCGCGCTCACGCTCGATGTCCATCGAGTCGAGCACCTGGGCTTCCATTTCGCGGTCGCTGAGGCCGCCACAGCGCTGGATGATGCGGTCTGCCAGCGTGCTCTTGCCGTGGTCGATGTGGGCAATGATGGAGAAGTTGCGGATGTGCTTCATCGAACCTGATTGCATCGCGGCGGTGCCGCGTTCGGTGCCTCGGCGCGGTGTTTGCGCAGGCCGGTGTGTCGGTCTGCAGCGGCGCGCGACGAACGGCACCCCGCACCGGCAGAACAGCTAAAAAAAAGGCGCGTCCAAAAGGATGACGCGCCTTCCAACAGAACGTTTGGCAACTGCTTGTTGGGACCTCATTGTAGCCAGAACAATCGGCCGGGAACCCGCGTCGTTGCTTGATTCCCGGCCGTTGCAGCGATCAGACATGAGAAAGTTGTGAACATATTATCCACAGGCTGGATGATGCCCTGTGGATGCAATGGACTGCCCCGGCTAGTGCTTGCCAGACAGGTAAAAATCAACCTGCACATGCTAATTCTAAACGGCACCAACGCTAATCCCTGAGGCGGCCAGTTTGAAGTGATAGGTCACTAACTTTCGCGGTCATCAGCGTGGTTTGTAAACATCGCCCGCAATAGATGAGTTTCCCGCAATGCGGAAAGACCCGGTTTTCGGGTCGACTTGAAACCCGCCGGCGCTAAACCGGCGGGGCGGCGTGCTCCCCGCTTCAGCGGGTGGGCCGGATGACCAGATAGTTGGTCCACTCACCACGCCGCACCATCACGCTGACGGCGCGCGCCTTCTCGGCCTTGGTGGCCACCGTGACGAACTGCTTGCTGTCGGCAATCTCGGTGTTGTCCATCGAGAGGATGACATCGCCTTCACGCACACCGGCGCGTGCTGCCGGGCCGTCGACACCTTCCACCTTGACGCCACCGCGGATGCGCAGTTCACGCTTTTGCGCCTCGCTCAGGTCAGACACCGTCAGACCCAGGATGGCCTTGGCCACCGGCGCAGCGTTGCCAGGCTCGGGGGCGCCCGCGCGGCGCGTCGGACGGTCGGCCTCGAATTCGGCCACGGTGAGGTTGAGGTCGCGCGTGGCGCCGCGGCGGAAGACCTGCAGCGTGCTCTTGCTGCCGGGCTTGATGCCCCCCACGAAGCGCGGCAAATCGCCCTGCTTCTCGACAGCGCGGCCATCCACCTTCACCACGATGTCGCCGGCCTCGACACCAGCCTTGTCCGCCGGTCCGTCCTTCTCGACGCTGAGCACCAGCGCGCCACGCGGCTGGCCCAGGCCGATGGCCTCGGCGACTTCCTTGGTGACGGCGCCAATCTGCACCCCGATGCGGCCGCGGATGACGCGCCCGTTGGTGCGCAGCTGCTCGGCCACACGCTGCGCTTCGTCGATGGGGATGGCGAAGCTGATGCCCATGAAGCCGCCGCTGCGGCTGTAGATCTGCGAGTTGATGCCGATCACTTCACCGCGCAGGTTCAGCAGCGGGCCGCCACTGTTGCCCGGGTTGATGGCCACGTCGGTCTGGATCAGCGGCAGCAGGTCGCCGGTGTCGCGCTGCTTGGCGCTGACGATGCCGGCAGTGACGGTGTTGTTCAGGCCGAACGGCGAGCCGATGGCCATCACCCATTCGCCCACCTTCAGGCGGTTCACGTCGCCCAGCTTCACCGGTGGCAGGCCCGTGGCCTCGATCTTCAACACCGCGACGTCAGAGCGGCGATCGGCGCCGATGACGCGGGCCTTGAACTCTCGGTTGTCGGTGAGGGTGACGATGACCTCTTCGGCACCGTCCACCACGTGCGCGTTGGTCATGATGAAACCGTCGGCCGTCAGCACGAAGCCAGAACCCAGGCCACGCTGCTGCGGCTCTTCTTCATTGCCACGCGGGCCACTGCGGCGCTCGGGCTGGTTCGGCATGGGAATGCCGAAACGTCGCAAGAACTCTTCCATGTTCGGGTCCATGAAGCCGCCAGGCCGGTCAGCGCTGGCGCGGCGCTCGGTGGTGCGGATGTTCACGACAGAGGGGCCGACACGCTCAGCGAGCTCAGTGAAATCGGGCAGCATCACGCCGGGCGTGGCCTGCGCGAAGGCGGGTGCTGAATGCAGGGCCGTTGCAGAGACGGTCAAGGCGGCAGTAGCCAGCGCCACGCGGCCGGCCCAGGTGCGAACAAAAGACATGGTGCGTGCTTTCAGACGAAACGACGAGGAAATGCCCAGAATGGGCACAGGTGCGTTGAGGCCGGCAGAGAACAAAAAGTTCAGAACGCCTTCAGGGGTTGCGCAGCTCTACCGCAGCAGCGAAGAGTTTCAGCGTGGCCGCCGGCACGTCACCCACAACGGTGATCCAGTGCTTGCCGCGGCGCAGCATCAGCGTGCTGGTGGCACCCTGCTGCGCCTGCAGTTCGCCACGGTGGCGCTCGGGCTTGAACGGCTCGATGAAAAGCGAGACATGCGTCAGCCCGTCGCTGAACACGGCCTGCAGTACCTGGGCGCCTTCACCAGCGGTTTCGATGCCGCGGCGCACGCAGCCGCCCAGCGTGAATCCGGGCACCGGGCGGGCCAGCGCCCAGCCTTCGGCTTCGAGCTCGGTGCTCTGTTGCTGCGGCCGCACGATGCGGTAGCCGTCGAGTTGGCGCAGGTTGCGCAGTGACTGCAGCACGGCATCAGGCTGCGGACGCACGCCGATGTTGATCTCCGAGAAGGCCGTCGACTCCAGCACCGGCCGGCCCTCGCCGGCCTGGTTGATGACGTCGGCGCGCAACATGAGGCCGGTGGCGCGGTCGGCCCACAGGCGCTGGGCATACCGCAGCACGTCGCGCGGTTCGAGCAGAAAAACGGCGGTGTCTCGCCCGGCGATGCGCGCAAATCCCTCGCGCCGGAACTCGTAATGCTCGAGCGCCTGCGGATCGACCTCTTGCGGCGTGGTCGACCAGGCGCCACGGGTCTCGCGCTTCTCGATTACCGCCACGCGCGACTGCGGCCAAAGCGTGTGCACAGCGTCGTTGTGGCGCAGGATGCGCTGCTGGCGGCCGTCCAGCGCTTCCAGCAACTCGTAGGTCTGGTCGCCGACGGTGTAGTGGCCCACGCGTGAACTCGACATCGTGCCGCCCACGCTGAACACCATCGTGCCCTGGTAGTTGCCGCTGCTGGCGGCGGAGCGCATGCGTTCGAGCCAGACCTTGGCCTCTGCAGGCGTGGTCGCGCCAGGTTCCGTCGCCACGGCGACCGACGGCAAAGCGCACGACACGAGTGCCAGCACCGACACCCAACGCAAGGCCCGGTACTGCATCAGCGCTCGGGCGTGGCCGGCACGATCAGTTCGACACGGCGCACGGCCGTGCTGGGCGCCGACAAGGCGGCACCGCCGCGCGCGAACTGGTGCGCGCGCAAGTATTCGTCCAGACGTTCGTCGCGAAGCAGGGCGTCACCTTCCGCTGCAGGTGCGGCCACCATGCGGTTCGCACCGTTCGCGCCACCGCCTCTGTTGACATTGACCACGCCCGTCGATACCGGCATCGCACCCCCCGGCGCAGCCGCAAAGCCAGGGCCTGCCTCGGCGCCCGGCTGTGCCACGCGTGCCACCACCAGCACACCCGCCACCACCACGAAGCCGGCGACCGCGGCCGCCGGCAGCATCCAGAGTTGACGACGCGGCGCGGCTGCGGCTGGCAGCGGTTCGGGCGCCAGCACCACGGGCTCGGTAGCCAGGCGTTCGCGCAGGCCCGCCAGAAACGCGGCGTCTCGCGCTGCGGGCCGGGCCAGCTCTTCCGAACGCATCACGTCGCCGATGAGCTGGTAGCAATGCCACGCGCGGCGCAGTTCGGCATCTTCTCGCCAGCCGGAGCAGGCACGTTCCACTTCTCTGGCATCACGCACATCACCGTCGGCCAGCGCCGACAGTCGCGCCCGCGCGGCTTCGGGCTGCGCGGGTTGATGCGGAAACGGGGGCGTTGTCTCAGGCTCGAGCTTCATGGCGTGGCGGCTTCGGTGAGGTACTGCGGGGGATGAGGGGGTGTGTGGAGCGTGTGGGTGCGGGGCGTGGGGCGGCACCGGGACAACGGCACGTTCTTAGGACGTTCATCGCCTCTGTTTTCGGCCTTCACCATCGCTCACCGTCGCGCGTGTCCAACAGCGGACGCAGGCGCGTGGCGATGGCCTCGCGCGCCCGAAAAATGCGGGAGCGCACGGTGCCGATGGGGCAGTTCATCATTTCGGCGATTTCTTCGTAAGTCAGGCCTTCGATTTCGCGCAAGGTGATCGCCTGGCGCAAGTCTTCGGACAAAGCCTCGATCGCCGCGTTCACGGCCATCGCGATTTCCTTGCTGGCCAGCAAGGCTTCGGGTGTCTCGCCGTCGGTTAGTTCATTCTCTGCGCGTGAAGTTTCCTCACCATCTTCGCCTTGACTGCGCGAAGACTCCAGCACCAGCGGGTCGCGCTTCATGTCCATCAGCGCCTTCTTGGCGGTGTTGACGGCGATTCTGTACAGCCAGGTGTAGAAGGCGCTGTCGCCGCGAAACTGCGGCAGCGCGCGGTAAGCGCGGATGAAGCTTTCCTGGGCGATGTCCTGCACCAGGTCGACGTCGCGCACCATGCGACCGATCAGTCGCTCGACGCGCCGCTGGTATTTGACGACCAGCATCTCGAACGCACGCACGTCGCCCCGCTTGACGCGTTCCACCAGCAGGGCATCGGCCTCGGCGTCGGACATTCAGCCGGCCAATCGCTCAGGGGCCAAAACACGAGGCGCGGCGCGAGGCGGGCGCGAATACACCGCGGCACGCAGGGCGTGCCAGGCGGGGCCGGCCTCTGCAGCGCTGACGGCGAGCCAGCGCTTGCCTCCCCGTTCCGCGTGCAGGCACAGCACCAGCAGAAAGCCGGCATCCATCATCAGTTGCAGTCGTCCGGGTTCGTCGCCGAGCGTCCAGCGCTGGCCGTCCCATTGCAGAAGCAAAGCAGTCGAGCGCCAGAAACGGAAGGCGGAAAACCCAGCCACGCCCCCCGCCACCAGCGACCCGGCCAGCGCCCAGCTTGAAGCCGCGCCGGCCAGCAGCAGAGCCCAAGCCACACAGGCGGCGGCGGCCAACGCCGGCAGCCCCGTTTGCAAGGCGAACCACCAGCGGCCACCTGAACAGCGGACGGCCACCGCAGGCGCGGCGCGCATCAGGATCAGGTACGCCGGAAAACCAGCGTGCCGTTGGTGCCGCCGAAGCCGAAGTTGTTCTTCACGGCGACGTCTATCCTCATCTGCCGCGCCTCATTGGCGCAATAGTCCAGGTCGCACTCCGGGTCCTGGTTGAAGATGTTGATGGTGGGCGGAGACACCTGGTGGTGCAGCGCCAGCACAGTGAACACCGACTCGATACCGCCGGCGCCGCCCAGCAAGTGGCCGGTCATCGACTTCGTCGAGTTCACCACCATCTTGCCGGCATGCTCGCCGAACGCCAGCTTGATGGCATTCGTCTCGTTCAAGTCGCCCAGCGGCGTGCTGGTGCCATGCGCGTTGAGGTAGTGCACCTCGTCGGCGTTGATGCGGGCATTGCGCAGCGCAGCCTTCATGCTGCGCTTGGGGCCGTCGACGTTAGGCGCCGTCATGTGGAACGCGTCGGCGCCCATGCCGAAACCAGACAGCTCGGCATAGATCCTGGCGCCGCGCTTCTTCGCATATTCGTACTCTTCGAGCACCACCACGCCGGCACCTTCGCCGAGCACGAAGCCGTCGCGGTCCCTGTCCCACGGACGGGACGCGGTCTTGGGGTCGTCGTTGCGCACTGACAGCGCACGCGCCGCCGCAAAGCCGCCTATGCCCAGCGGGCTGACGGTGCTCTCGGCGCCGCCGGCCACCATCACGTCGACATCGCCGTACTCGATCATCCGGCCTGCCTCGCCGATGCAGTGCAGGCCTGTGGTGCAGGCCGTCACGATGGCCATGTTCGGGCCGGTGAAGCCGTACTTGATCGACACGTGGCCCGAGATCATGTTGATGATCGACGCAGGCACGAAGAACGGCGAGATGCGGCGCGGGCCGCGCTCGCGGTATTCGCCGTCGGTCTGCTCGATCATCGGCAGGCCGCCGATGCCCGAGCCCACCAGGCAGCCCATGCGCTCGGCCGCGTCTTCGGACAAATCAGTGCCCGTGGGCAGCCCTGCATCGCGCACCGCTTGCATCGACGCCGCCATCCCGTAATGGATGAAGGTGTCCATGTGGCGGGCTTCCTTGGCGGTGATGTAGTCCTCGATCCGGAAGCCCTTCACCTCACCGGCGAACCGGCAGGCGAATGCAGAAGCATCGAACTTCGTGATGAGGTCGATGCCACCGCGGCCGGCCACCAGGTTGCCCCAGCCTTCGGTCACGCTGTTGCCCACCGGGCTGACGAGCCCGAGGCCGGTGACGACGACGCGACGCCTGGTCATGCCGGCGTCAGCCCTTCTGGTGGCTGCTGGCGTAGTCGATGGCCAGTTGCACTGTGGTGATCTTCTCGGCTTCTTCGTCGGGAATCTCGATGCCGAATTCGTCTTCCAGCGCCATCACCAGCTCCACGGTATCGAGCGAGTCAGCGCCGAGGTCGGCCACAAAGGCCTTCTCGTTCGTGACATCGGATTCGGGAACGCCGAGTTGTTCGGCAATGATCTTCTTGACGCGTGCTTCAATATCGCTCATGACTCCTCCGGGAGTGGGGTCGGTTCAAACAGCCCGCGATTCTACCGGCGGGGCTCGTACCGGATTTTTTGTCTGCAGGCGGCTCGCCCGCCGCGGAACTTCAGTCTGGCGTGACCCAGGTTTCAAGACATGTGCATGCCGCCGTTCACATGCAGTTCAGTACCCGTGATATAGCCCGCCGCAGGGCTGGCGAGGAAGGCCACCGCAGCGGCCACTTCTTCAGGCGCGCCCAGGCGGCCCAGCGGAATTTGCGCCAGCAGCGCCGACTTGGCAGCCTCTGGCAGGCCCTGCGTCATGTCTGTTGCGATGAAGCCCGGCGCGACGCAGTTGACCGTGACGTTGCGGCTGCCCAGTTCGCGCGCCATGGCGCGCGTGAGGCCCGCCACGCCGGCCTTGGCCGCCGCGTAGTTGGCCTGTCCGGCATTGCCGATGGCACCGACCACCGATGTGATGTTGATGATGCGGCCGTAGCGCTGCTTCATCATCGGCCGCGTGGCCGCGCGGCAGGCGCGGAACACGGCTTTGAGGTTGGTGTCGTGCACGGCGTCCCACTCATCGTCCTTCATGCGCATCGACAGCATGTCGCGCGTGATGCCCGCGTTGTTGACCAGCACGTGCAGGCCGCCCTGCGTCTTCACCAGCGAATGGATGGCGGCATCGAGGGCGACGCCGTCGGTCACGTCCAGCACGATGCCCTGGCCACCGTGCGGCAAAAGGGCTTCGTGAATGGCAGCCGCGCCGGCTTCGGTGGTGGCGGTGCCGGTGACGCGAAAGCCGGCTGCCGCCAACGCCATCGCGATGGCGCGGCCTATGCCGCGCGAGGCGCCGGTGACCAGCGCCACCTGGGCTGCATTCAATTCATCAGTCATGACAGCTTTTCCTTGGCAGCACCGAGGCTGGCCGGGGTGTTGACGGTGAGCGAGACGATCTCGGCGTCGACCCGCTTGACCAGGCCCGACAGCACCGCGCCCGGCCCGCACTCGAAGATGTGCGTGAGGCCGCGCGCTTTCAGCGCTTGCGTCACCTCCACCCAGCGCACGGGGCCGAAGGCCTGACGGTACAGGGCGTCACGGATGGCGGCAGGCTCGGTCTGGACGGCCACGTCGATGTTGTTGACCACCGGAAAGCGCGGCGCATGCAGCACCACGCCGGCGAGCTTCTCCCGCAGCGCTTCTGCCGCAGGCTTCATCAGCGATGAATGGAATGGCGCGGACACCGCCAGCAGCAGCGCGCGCTTGGCGCCCGCCGCCTTCATTTGTTCGCAGGCCGCGTGAACTCCCGCCTTGCTGCCGGAGATGACGGTCTGCTTGGGGTCGTTGAAGTTGGCCGGCTCGACGAGATCGCCGCTGGCCGCCGCAACGGCAGCGCAGATCTCGCGCACCACCGAGGCATCCAGCCCGATCACAGCGGCCATCGCGCCAGTGCCCACGGGCACGGCCTGCTGCATGGCCTCGCCACGAAAACGCACCAACGGCAGCGCATCGGCCAGCGTCAGCGCACCTGCAGCCACGAGCGCGCTGTACTCGCCCAGCGAGTGGCCCGCCGCCGCAGCAGGCTCGGCGCCCCCTTCGGCACGCCAGGCGCGGTAGCAGGCTACGGCCGCTGCCAGCATCACGGGCTGGGTGTTGGTCGTCAGCGCCAGGGCCTCGGCCGGGCCAGCGTGGATCAACCGGCCCAGGTCTTGATCGAGTGTGCTGGAGGCTTCCTCCAGCGTCAGGCGCACGGCAGGGTGGTCACCCCAGACGTCGAGCATGCCGACGGACTGGGAACCCTGGCCGGGGAACACGAAGGCAAAGGCAGGCATGGTTTGTCTCGACGGTCTTGTTATATATCTGGCAGCAGCGCAGCGCTCAAAAATCAAGCAGCACGGCGCCCCAGGTGAAGCCACCGCCCACGCCTTCCAGCATGACGGTGTCGCCGCGCTTGATGCGGCCGCTGCGCACCGCCACGTCCAGCGCCAGCGGCACCGAGGCCGCCGAGGTGTTGCCGTGCTCATCCACCGTCACCACCAGCTTGTCCAGCGACAGCTTCAGCTTCTTCGCGGTGCCCTGCATGATGCGCAGGTTGGCCTGGTGCGGAATCAGCCAGTCCAGGTCGGCTTCGGTACGGCCGGCCTTCTCCAACACCGCACGGGCTGCACTTTCGAGCACGCCCACGGCCAGCTTGAAGACCGCCTTTCCGTCCATCTTCAGCAGTGGATCGCCCAGCACCAGGCCGCCCGACACCGTGCCGGGCACGCACAAGATGCCGACATGTTTGCCATCGGCGTGCAGTTCGCTGGCAAGGATGCCCGGCTCGCTGCTGGCCTCCAGCACCACCGCGCCAGCGCCATCGCCAAACAGCACGCAGGTCGCGCGGTCGTTGAAGTCGAGGATGCGCGAGAAGATTTCCGAGCCCACCACCAGCGCGCAATGGGCGCTGCCGGAACGGATCATCGCGTCGGCCACGGTCAGCGCGTAGACGAAGCCTGAACACACGGCCTGCAGGTCGAAGGCGGCGCAGCCGCCGATGCCCAGCTTGTGCTGCAGGATGCAGGCCGTCGACGGGAAGACCATGTCGGGCGTGGACGTGGCGACGATGATCAGGTCGATGTCTTCCGCGCTGCGGCCGGCCGCGTCCAACGCAGCACGCGCGGCATGCAGCGCCAGATCACTGGCGTTCACGCCGTCGTCGGCGAAATGGCGGGCACGGATGCCGGTGCGCTCGACGATCCATTCGTCACTGGTCTCAAGCCCCCTCTCGGCGAGCATCGCTGCCATGTCGGCATTGCTGAGACGGCGCGCCGGCAAGTGGCTGCCGGTGCCGGTGATGCGCGAGAAACGGGCGGCTGTGGCGGTCGCCGGGGCCTGAAAGTTCATGCAGCTTTTTCCGACGGGGCGTCGTCAATGGGTACGGCCCCCAAGCCGGCCTGCAGGGTGTCGCCGATGCGTTCTTGCACGCGGTCGAGCAGCCGGTTCCGCGCGGCATCATAAGCCCGGGCCAGTGCCTGTTCGAAGGCGTAGGCATCGGCCGAGCCGTGGCTCTTGAACACCAGCCCGCGCAGGCCCAGCAGTGCGGCGCCGTTGTAGCGGCGGTGGTCCATGCGGTGCTTGAAGCGCTGCAGCACCGGCCTGGCCACCAGGCCGGCCAGCTTGGACAGCGGCGTGCGGTTGAACTCCTGCTTGATGAAGTCGCCCAGCATCGAAGCCAGCCCTTCGCTGGTCTTCAGCAGCACGTTGCCGACAAAGCCGTCGCAGACCACGATGTCCACGGTGCCCTTGAAAATGTCGTTGCCCTCGACATTGCCGTGGAAACTGATGTGCCCGGCCTCGCCTGCGGCCCGCAGCAGTTCGCTGGCGCGCTTGATGGTCTCGCTGCCCTTGATGGCTTCTTCGCCGACGTTCAAAAGCCCGACGCTGGGTTCGGCCTTGCCGTCCACGGCTGCCACCAACGCGCTGCCCAACAACGCAAACTGCAGCAGGTTCTCTGGCGTGCAATCGACGTTGGCGCCGAGGTCGAGCACGGTCGTGTAGCCGTCGCGCCGGTTGGGCATCACGGTTGCGATGGCCGGGCGGTCGATGCCTTCCATCGTCTTCAGCAAGTAGCGCGACACCGCCATCAGCGCGCCTGTGTTGCCCGCCGAGACGCAGACGTGCGCGCCGCTCTTCAACTGCTGCAGTGCCACGCGCATGGAAGAGTCGCGCTTCTTGCGCAGCGCGACTTCCACGGGGTCGTGCATGGCCACCACTTCGGTGGCGGTGACGAGCGTGCAACGCGGCCAACCGCGTGCGGGTTCGATGGCCGTTGTGGCGCCCACGAGCACCAACTCGGCTTGCGGGTGTTTGTCGAGGAAGGCGCGGCAGGCGGGCAGCGTGACGCTGACACCGTGGTCTCCGCCCATGCAGTCGACGGATAGGCGCACCGAAGCCAGCGGCTCGAAGACGTGGTGTGCGCTGCGCGCGATGGGGTGCGACACGGCCAGACTGAGGGCTTCAGCCCGTTGCGCGTGCACTGATGAGCGCGCGCGATGCAGACCGATGCACGGTCTGCACCGCGACTCAGGCGTCTGCCTTGGTCTTCAGGACCTTGCGGCCACGGTAGAAACCGGTCGGGCTGATGTGGTGGCGCAAGTGCACTTCACCGGTCGTAGGCTCGACGGCCGTGCCGGGGGCGGCAACGGCGTTGTGCGAGCGGTGCATGCCGCGCTTGGAGGGCGACTTCTTGTTCTGCTGGACGGCCATGAAAATCTCCTGGGGGCGGCGCTGTCGGCCTCAACTGCACAGCAGTCGACTTCAAACACTGAAGGTGGCGTGGCGGTTGCGTTAAAGGTGCCCCTAAAAAGAGGTCGTCCCACAACGAACGGCTAGCTTTCGCAAAGCCCGCGAGTGTAGCACCGGCTGCCATGATAGCCACTGCAGTCGGGCCACTGCTATCCAAACCCCGTCAATCTGGCTTCCCCCCGCCACCCTCGCCCTGGGTGCCGCGCCCGCGCAGCGCGGCCAACGCTGCAAAGGGGTTGGGCGCTGGTGCTTCGGCGGCCTCGGCCTGAACGGGCATGGGCAGCGGCGTCGGGCATACCTCGTGCCGAGGCACGATGGGCAAGGCCAGGATCAACTCGTCTTCAAGCAACTCGAGCAGGTCCAGCCGCGCGGGCAGCACCAGCACATCGTCTTCGCTGTCTTCGTCCAGCCGCAGCGCTTCTTCTTCGCTGCGCATGAAGCGAAAACGTCGCTGCACGCGCAAGGTCTCGCTCATGGCCTGCAGGCAGCGTTGGCATTGCAGCGGCACGTCGGCCTCGGCTTGCAGTTCCAGCCACATCTCGGGCTCAGCGCCGACGACCATCAGCAGGCTGCCTTCGGCTTGCCACGCGGCGCTGCCATCAGAGGCCGCGCAGAAACTGGCCGCCAAGCGCTCCATTGCCGCCAGCGGATGCTGCCCTTGCAGCCGGCCGGCGGTCTTGCAGAAGGTGGCGATGTCCAGCGCGCTGGCCGCCGAATGCTTGTCTTTCATCACCGCCTCGTCATGGCAATCTTCTCGCTTGCTCGTCGTGCCCGGCGGGCCGCCTGGTACGCACAAGAGCGAGTGCCATGCAGTGTAGCCAGCAGAGCTGCAAACCTGCGCCGACAATCTGCAGCATGCCAGCCCTGCCCCCGCTGATTCTCGGCTCGACCTCTCGCTACAGACGTGAGCTGCTCGAACGCCTGCGCCTGCCCTTCACTTGCGTGGCGCCCCAGGTGGACGAAACGTCGCAGCCCGGCGAGACCCCGGCCGCGCTGGCTTTGCGCCTGGCGCTCGCCAAGGCCCGAGCAGTGGCTGCGCTGCATCCGCAGGCCGTGGTCATTGGTTCAGACCAGGTGGCTGACCTGCACGGCCAGCCTGTCGGCAAGCCCGGCAATCATGAGCGCGCGGTGGCGCAGTTGCGGCTGATGAGCGGCCAGCAGGTGGTCTTTCAGACCGCCGTGGCGGTAGTGTGCAACGCCAGCGGATTCGCCGAAACCGCGCTGGCGCAAGTGACGGTGCAGTTCCGCGCTCTTTCAGACACCGAGATCGATCTCTACCTGCGCCTGGACCAGCCCTACGACTGCGCGGGCAGCGCCAAGAGCGAGGCGCTCGGCGTCGCCTTGCTGGCTGCCATCCACAGCGACGACCCCACGGCGTTGATCGGCCTGCCGCTCATCCGCACCAGCCAATTGCTGCGGCGCGCAGGGATCGACCCGCTGGCGGCGTCATCGCCATGAGCAAGGGCACGCTGCTGCTGGTGCCCAACACGCTGGACCTGGGCGCTGACGAGGTGGATCTGCGCGAAATCTTGCCCGACGCCGTGATGCGCCGCGCCGCCGCCCTGCAGCACTGGGCCGCCGAAGATGCGCGCAGCACACGCGCCTTCCTCAAGCGCGTGGGCGCCATTTTTCCGCTGGCGCTGCCGCTGCAGTCCATCACCATCACCGAGCTGCCGCGGCCGCGCAAAGGCAGCCACGAACCCGTACCACCCGCGGCCTGGCGTGCGCTGCTGCAACCCGCGCTGGACGGGCAGGACCTGGGTTTGCTGTCCGAAGCTGGCTTGCCCGCCGTGGCCGACCCTGGCGCAGCGCTGGTGCAAGCGGCGCATGCGGCAGGCGTGCCCGTGCTGCCGCTGCCTGGCGCCAGTTCACTGCTGCTGGCTGTGGCTGCCAGTGGCCTGAACGGGCAAAGTTTTGCCTTCGTCGGCTACCTGCCGCAAGACGCCACTGCTCGCAACGCCAGGTTGAAGGAGCTGGAAGCCCTGTCGCGACGGCAGGGCCAGACGCAGCTGATCATCGAAACGCCCTACCGCAATGCGGCCTTGCTGGCCGCGATGCTTTGCGGCCTGCACATCGAGACACGCGTGAGCATCAGTTGCGGCCTGACGCTGGTCGGTGGCTGGAGCCGTACCGAAACCGTGGCCGCATGGCGCCTTCGGCCGCCGCAAATGCCCGACCGCTGGCCCGCCGTGTTCGCGCTGCTGGCCGGCTGAACTGATAGCAGCCCAGCCGCCCTGTCAGCGGCCGCCGCCCAGCAGCGCCGCGACTTTCTTCTTCGGCCGGATGTTCGGCGAAATACCGGCCCGGGCCGGCACCGAAGCGCCGGCCTTCGGCGCGACTTCCCAAGAGGGCGGCGCATCACGTGCCGGCGCTTCATAGGGCTTGTCGAAGAACGGGTCGCCCGCGGGCGCGGCGCGGCGCGGCTGGGCGGGCGTGCGGTCTGGTGCGCGGTCATGCTGGCGCTCATGCTGTCGTTCCGCAACATGCTCTAGCGGCGCCTCTGCCACGCGCGGAGCCGCCTCTTCGCGGCGCTCGTCCGCGTCCTCGCGGCGCGGGCGCCGCGGGCGGTCGTCTTCCAGCTCGAAAGGCTCGATCTCGAACTGCTTCTTGATCAGCCTTTCGATGTCGGCCACCATGCGTGTGTCATCACGCGTGACCAGCGTCACCGCCAGCCCCGAGGCGCCGGCACGGCCGGTGCGGCCGATGCGGTGCACGTAGTCTTCGGCATGAAAAGGCACGTCGAAGTTGAAGACCGCAGGCAAGTCGGTGATGTCGAGGCCGCGCGCGGCCACATCGGTGGCCACCAGCAAGTCGACTTCGCCGGCCTTGAAGGCTGCCAGCGCTTTCAGGCGCTCGTCCTGGCTCTTGTCGCCGTGCAGGGCCTGGGTGCGCAGGCCGTCGCGTTCGAAAGAACGTGCCAGGCGGGCGGCGCCGAGCTTGGAGTTGACGAAGACGAGGGCCTGCGTCAGCCCGCGCTGCTTGATGATCTGACGCACCACGGCGCGCTTGTCGTCGTCGTTGGTGCCGAAGAAGCGCTGCTCGACGTTGGTGGCCGTCGCGTTCGGCCGCGCCACCTCGACGAGCAACGGGTCTTGCAGATAACTGTTGGCCAGCTTCTTGATCTCGGGCGAGAAGGTGGCCGAGAACAGCAGCGTCTGCCGCGCCTTCGGCAGGTAGGACAGGATGCGCTGCAGGTCGGGCAGGAAGCCGATGTCGAGCATGCGGTCGGCTTCGTCGAGCACCACGTACTCGACCTGGTTGAGCACAGCGCTCTTGGCCTCGATGTGGTCGAGCAGGCGGCCCGGCGTGGCTATCAGCACCTCGACCCCGGCCTTCAACTGCAACGTCTGCGGCTTCATGTCGATGCCGCCGAAGACCACTGCCGAGCGCAGGTTCGTGTGCTTGGCGTAGTTCTTGACGTTGTTGGCCACCTGGTCGGCGAGCTCGCGCGTGGGAGCCAGCACCAGCGCACGCACAGGGTGGCGCGCTGGCGACATGCTGGCGTTCTCATGCCGCAGCATCTTCTGCAGCAGCGGAATGGTGAAGGCCGCCGTCTTGCCCGTGCCCGTCTGCGCCGCGCCCATGATGTCCCGACCATCAAGCACCAGCGGGATGGCCTTGGCCTGGATGGGGGTCATGGCCGTGTAGCCCGATTCCGCCACCGCGCGCAGGAGCTTGGGGTCCAGGGGGAGGGTGTTGAAGAGGGGGGGCGGGGCTTCTGGCGCCGCCACGGGCTGGGTGTCTGTTTCTGTCATGTCTGTCGATTATCGGTCATGCGGTGCAAGCCGCGCTGGGGCCATGAAGGGCTTCGGTATAGTCAGCCGGTTGTGAAGGGGACGTTTGCGCCCCTGCCGGTTCGGTCCAGGCCTCCACTCACTTCCGTGTCAATGGCATTCCAGAGTTCTTCTATCTCAACGTTTCGGCCTGCTTTCTCTGGATCGTTCGGCTTCCCGCGGCGCAGTCGTCTGGCTGGCTGGGCGATGGCTTTGGGCTTGGCTTTCACGATGGGCGCGCATGCGCAACGCGCAGCACCCGCTGCGGGCCCGAACGACCCGAACGCGATTGCGGTCAACCCGGCGGAGTTCGGTGCGCCAACAGCCCCGCGCCCGATCACCAACGCACCGCCCAGCACCATCGGTCAGCCGACACCGGCCCGGTCCGGCACCGCAGCGAACGAACGCGCGCGCCCTGATCGCGCACCTGGCGACCGCGATCCCACTGACGGCGTCGTGCAGGAAGCGGCACCCACCCAGCGCGCGCCCAACCCGCCCAACGAGTTTCAGCGCTTCGTCGCCGGCGCCACTGGCGAGATGCTGCCGGTATTCGGTGAGACCTACTTCGCAGCCACCGCGCAGACCTTCGCGCCGCTTGACCGTGTGCCGGTGCCGGCCGACTACATCCTCGGCCCCGGCGACGAATTGTTCATCCGCACCTCAGGCAACATCGACATCGACTACCGGGCCACGATCGACCGCAACGGCCAGATCAGCATTCCTCGCGTCGGCTCGTTCGCGTTGGCCGGGACGCGTGCTTCCGAGATGGAAGGCCGCCTGCGCAGCCAGATCGGCCGCGTTTTCAAGGGCTTCGAGCTCAACGTCACGCTGGGGCAGCTGCGCAGCATCCAGGTCTTCGTGGTGGGGCAGGCGCGCCAGCCCGGCACCTACACGGTGGGCAGTTTGTCGACCCTGGTCAATGCGGTCTTCGCCAGCGGCGGCCCGGGCCCCAACGGCAGCATGCGGCGCGTGCAGCTGCGCCGCGGCAACAACGTCGTCACCGAGCTCGACCTCTACGACTTCATCGTGCTGGGCGCCAAGGCCAAGGACGCGCAACTGATGGCCGGCGACGTCATCGTCTACATGCCGGCCGGGCCGCGCGTGGCGCTGCGCGGCGCGGTCGACACACCTGCCATTTTCGAGCTGAAGCCTGAAGGCAGTTCACTGGCAGAAATCGTGGCCATTGGCGGTGGCGGCCGTGTGCATGCCAACCTGACTGCTGCGCAGCTAGAACGCATCGACCCGACCCGGCCCAAGGCGCCGCGGCAGGTGATGAAGGTGGAATTGAGCGAGGCATCGCGCACGCCGATGCGCGACGGCGACATCCTCACAGTTTTCCCGGTGGCGGCGCAATTCGCCAACGCCGTGACACTGCGTGGCAACGTCGCGCAGGCGTTGCGCTACCCCTATACGCCGGGCATGCGCATCAGCGACCTCATCCCCGAACGTGAAGCGTTGATCACGCCCGACTACTACATCCGCAAGAACCGCCTGGTGCAGTTCACGACGCCGCGCAGGGTCGACTCGGCAGAGGCCGAACAGACGGTGCGCAATCTGGTCGACGAACCCAACTGGGAGTACGCGACGGTCGAGCGCCTGGATGCCAACCGCATCACCACGCGCCTGCTGTCGTTTCATCTGGGCAAGGCCGTGATCGACCAAGACCCCGCGAACGACCTCGTGCTGGAGGCTGGCGACGTCGTCACCATCTTCGGCAGCAAGGACATCCGCGGCCCGCAGGCGCGCGCCAACCGCCTGGTGCGCATAGAGGGCGAGGTTGACCGGCCCGGCGTCTACCAGCTGCAGGCCGGCGAGACGCTGCGCGGGCTTATCGCCCGGGCCGGTGGCTTCACGCCGCAAGCCTACGTCTATGGCCTGGAGTTCAGCCGCGAGGAGACTCGCAAGCAACAGGTTGAAAATCTGGCGGCCGCCACGGCGCGGCTGCAGGCGCTGTCGGCAACGCAGTCTGCGCGTGCTGCCGCTAACCGGCGCGACGACAGCACTGCTGCGGCAGATGCCGCGGTCAGCACGGCCGCTACGCAGGCGCAGCTGGCGCGGCTGGCGCGCATCGAGCCCAATGGCCGCATCGCTTTGGAACTGGAGCCCACGGCCACATCGCTGGACGCCCTGCCGGATGTGCCGCTGGAAGACGCCGACAGAATCAGCGTGCCGGCGCGGCCGGCGTTCGTCACCGTGGCCGGCGCGGTGGTGAACAACAACGCTTTCTTGTGGAAGACCGGACGAACAGCCGGCGACTACGTGCGGCTGGCAGGGCTGGACGAAGGTGCTGAGGTTTCGAACATGTTCATCCTGAGGGC
>JBBSCV010000020.1:0-20783 GCA_038249925.1 Burkholderiales bacterium | reverse complement strand
CGCCACCTATGTCGTCGACCTGGAACTGCGGCGTGCCGCGCTGGACGTCGACGGCATCGTCGTCGACATCGGTCTGGCCACGCAGGTGCTGCGCGATGAACTGGCGGCGCTGAACTTTCGCAACCTCGACGAGCTGCCGCAGTTTGCCGGGCGCAACACGACCACCGAATTCCTGGCGCGCGAGATCTTCGACCGCATCGCGGCGCGCATCGCTGCTGGCGCCTTGGGCCCGCATGCGCTGCCCGGCCCGGGCGCGCCAGGGCTGGCGCAGATGCGCGTGACGATGAACGAATCGCACGTGGCCTGGGCCTCGTACGAAGGCGCGCTCCCGGTGGTGGCCTGAAACGCCTGCCCGCCACTGATGACCCGCCCTGCGTGATGCCGGCACCGCGATCCTTCTGCTTCCTGATTCCCGGCGACTGGGCCACGCCGACGGGCGGCTACCAGTACGACCGGCGGTTGGCCCAGGCGCTGGGAGTTGCCGGGTGGGCCGTCGACGTGCTGCGCATCGACGGTGACTGGCCGGTGCCAGACGCCGCTGCGCTGGCAAAGGCAGCGGCGCAGGTCGCCCGCATCGCCGACGGCACGCGGGTGGTGGCCGACGGCCTGGCTTTCGGCGCGCTGGCAGAGGTGGTGGCCGCGCATGCCGACCGGCTGCGCTGGGTGGCCCTGGTGCACCACCCGCTGCACCTGGAAACAGGGCTCGCCCCGGCGCTGCGCGAGCGGCTGCTGGCGGAAGAGATGCGCGCGCTGCGCCACGCGCGCCGCGTGGTCGTCACCAGCCCGCGCACGGCGCAGGACGTGGCGGCCATGGGCGTTGCGCCAGAACGTATCGCCATCGTCGAGCCCGGCACGGACGCCAGCCCGCACGGCAGCGTCGATGTCAGCCTGAACCCCAGCCCACACCCCAGCCCGCTCTCCAGTCCGCGCACCGACCACCCGACGCCAATCCCTGTGCAACTGCTGTGCGTGGCCACTGTCACGCCGCGCAAGGGCCACGCGCTGCTGCTTCAGGCGCTGTCCGGCCTGCAGCAGCTGCCTTGGCAATTGCACTGCGTGGGCAGCCTCAAGCGCGACACCGCCACCGCTGCCAGCGTGCAGGCGCTGAGCCACGCGCTGGGTCTGGCCGACCGGGTGTTCTGGCACGGCGAAGTGGATGGCGCCAGCCTGCAAGCGCACTATGCCGCCGCCGACCTGCTGGTGCTGGCTTCACTGCACGAGGGCTACGGCATGGTGGTGGCCGAGGCGCTGGCCGCGGGCCTGCCTGTCCTGGCCAGCGACGCCGGCGCGCTGGCGCAGACGCTGCCGCCGCAGGCCGGCTGGCGCGTGCCACCCGGCGACGTGCCGGCGCTGCGAACGGCGCTGCAACGGCTGGTCAGCAACCCCGAGCTGCGACGCACGCTGGCCGCTGGCGCGCGCGATGCGGGCCGCCGGCTGCCAGGCTGGCCGGCGCAAGCGGCGCGCTTTGCCGCCGTGCTGGACGCACTGGCATGAGGCGCCCCGCCCCGCCTGATGCTCGCGCGGCATTTGCCGAGCCCGCCGCGCCCGCCACGAACTTCAGCGCCGACTGGCTGCAACAGCGGGAGCCTTTCGACGCCGCAGCGCGCAACGACTCCGCGCCTCGGCTGCAGCTGCTGCAGCGCCTGGCCGCAGAGTGCTCGCCTGCCAGCGACCCACTGCGGGTCATCGACCTGGCCTGCGGCACCGGCGCCAACCTGCGCTGGCTGGCGCCGCAGCTGGGTGGCCATCAGCAGTGGCTGGTGGTCGACGACGACGCCGCACTGCTGAAACGCTGGCCCGCTGCCTTGAACGCCGCCGAACGTACCGGCAGCAAACCGCTGACGTTCACCCGCCCCGGCTTGCATGCCAGCGTGGTGCGTCGCAGGCTCGACCTGGCACTGGGCCTGGAAAGCCTGCCCTGGCACGCCGCACAGCTGGTCACCGCTTCGGCCTTGCTCGACCTCGTCAGCGCGGCCTGGCTGCAGCGGCTGGTGGCGGCGGCCACCTCGGCCCGCGTGGCCTTGCTGATGGCCTTGAGCGTCGACGGCCGCCACCACTTCGCACCGGGCGCTGTCGGCGACGCCGACGTCGCGGCGCTGTTCGCGGCACATCAGCAGCGCGACAAGGGTTTCGCAGGCCCGGCGCTGGGCGCGGCCGCTGGCGCTGAACTGGTGCTGGCGCTGCGCCGCGCCCGCTACCGCGT
Source organism: Burkholderiales bacterium (assembly GCA_038249925.1). Classification (GTDB taxonomy): domain Bacteria; phylum Pseudomonadota; class Gammaproteobacteria; order Burkholderiales; family Burkholderiaceae_C; genus Rubrivivax. The sequence goes on along the minus strand of JBBSCV010000020.1, from coordinate 18,580 downwards.
GCACACGGCGCGCAGCGATTGGCGGCTCGATGGCCGCCACGATGCGCGCGCCCTGGCGCTGCAACGCGCCCTCATCGACGGCATGGCCGCAGCCGCCACCGAGCAGCAACCTGGCGCTGCGGCCACGGTCGAAGCCTGGCGTCAGCGCCGTCAGTTGCTGGCGCCGCGCAGCCGCCTGCGCGTCGGGCACCTCGACGTGCTGGCGCTGCCGCCGCGTTGAAGCGGCGGCGCGCTTTCAGCCCGGCATCCGGGCCGGCGGCGGCGTCGGGGCCAAGGCGGCGCGCAGGTCCAGGTCCCACAGCATGTCTTCACCCACCGCCAGCCGACGCGCAGGTGGCCGCAGGCAGTCGGCCATGCGCGCCGGCCCCGGGTGCTGCAGGCCGCGCCGGCCGGCACCGATGATGACGGGCGCAACCACCAGATGCAGGCGGTCGAGCACGCCGGCGGCAAGGCAGCGTGACACGGTGACACCGCCGCCTTCGACCAGCAACACGCGCAAGCCGCGACGTGACAACGCGGCGAAAGCCGCTGTCAGGTCGGGGCCGCGAGCTGGGTGGGCGGCTGGGTCGGCGGCGTCCAGCAGGCCCTCCACCGCCAGCACCTCGGCCGTGCTGCCGGCGGCCAGCCTGGCCTGCGCCGCGCCGGCGTGGCGGTGGTCGCACAGCCACAGCGTCGACGCTGCGGCGTCGCGCAGCACGCGTGCGCTGCCGTCCAGCCGTGCAGCCGGGTCCAGCACCACGCGCACCGGGTGCGGGCCGGGCACGTGGCGCGTGGTCAGCTGCGGGTTGTCGATGGCCACGGTGCCGGCGCCCACCAGCACCGCGTCGCACAGCGCGCGCAGGCGGTGCAGGTGCACGAGGCTTTGCGGGCCGGTGACGAAGTAGGAGTCGCCAGCCGCGGTGGCCACGCAGCCGTCCAGGCTCTGCCCGAGTTGCGCCAGCGCCCAGGGCATGGCGGCTGCCACTGCCGCACTGGGCTGCGCCTGCGCCAGGCGCGCGTCCAGCAAGGGCTTGTAGATCTCGAACCAGGCCGCTGCTGCGGCGCTGCATGGGCTGGCCAGACGCCAGCCGTCGGGAACAACGACTGTCAGCAGCCTGCCCGGGCCAGGCGTGTGCAGTGGCGCTGCGCGCGCCTGGAGCATCTCTTGCCACAGCGCAGGCCAATCTTCGGCGGGCATGGCGGCCATGCCGCCGATGGCAGGGTCAGGCATGAAAATGGGCATGAAGCGAGGGCAGGAGCATGACGCGATGATCGCAGCCGCGCCGCATCGGCTGTGGCCGACCCGACGGGCGTTGAACGGCTATCCTGCGGCTTCATGAGCCAACGACTCGTTTCATTCCTTCAAATGGCAACCCCGCGGCAACTTCCCCCTGCACCGCGCCGAGGATCGGCATGGCTGCGTTGACACCTTCGCCAGGCGACACCGCCTCTGCAGCGGGGCCCGGCGCGGCGGCCATTCGTGTCGACCGCGCCGGCACAGAACTGCGCCGCGGCCGGCCGCTGGCGGTCTGCGGCGTTGCCGGCAGCGGCCACGGCAACGTTGACGGCGGCCGGCTGTTCGTCGCGGCCGTCGAGACGCTGAGCGAAACGCTGCTGCAGCTGCTGCTGCGGGCAGGCAGCGCGCCGCAATTGCTGCTGAGCGCCGAGCGCCTGTGCGCGCTGGGTGGGCCGCCTGCAGCCGCGCCCTGCGCGCTGGCGCTGCCTGCCGGCATCACGCTGCTGCAGCTGCAACAACTGGCCGCCGTGCTGCCCGGCCCTGGCGACCGCAACCTGCTGCACAGCGCGTTGCCCTCCACGGTCGACAACCCCGCCTGGCCGGCCGTGCTGGCGCTGTGCAAACGGGCGCGTCTCATTCCCGCCGTGCTGATGGTGCACGCAGGCACTGAAGCGAGTGCGGCACTGGCCGAAGCGCAGATGCTGCAGTTCGACCCGGCAGACATCGCGCAGGCCGCGCTGCGCCGGGCTTCCGGGCTCTACCGCGTCAGCGACGCGCGCGTGCCGCTGAACGCAGAAGAAGACTGCACGCTGGTGATGTTCCGCGAGCCCGACAGCGACGCCGAGCACGTGGCTGTGGTCGTGGGCCAACCGCCGGCCGACGCGCCTGTGCCGGTGCGCCTGCATTCGGCCTGCCTCACCGGCGACCTGCTCGGCAGCCTGCGCTGCGACTGCGGGCCGCAGCTGCAGCAGGCGGTGGCGCGGCTGGCCGAAACCGGAGGCGTGCTGCTGTACCTGGCGCAGGAAGGCCGCGGCACGGGTCTGGCGAACAAGCTGCGGGCCTACCGGCTGCAGGATGCCGGCCTGGACACGCTGCAGGCCGACCGCCATCTCGGCTTCCGCGAAGACGAACGCGACTACGCGCCGGCGGCGGCCATGCTCAAGGCCCTGGGCTACCTGCGCATCCATCTGCTGACGAACAACCCGCAGAAGATCGCGGCACTGCGCCAGAGCGGCATCGACGTCGTCGACCGCCAGGCCTTGCACGGCCAGGTGAACGCCCACAACGAACGCTACATCCGCACCAAGCAGCAAGCCGGGCACCTGGGCGCCGAAGACTGACATCGCGGCTGGCCGGGTTTCGGCCCGGTGTCAGGCCGATGCTCGCGGTAACGCTGACTCTGAGGCTGACGCTGACCCTGACGCTGACGGCAGGGGCATCGCCTCCATTTCGGCCAGCAACTGCACCAGGCAACCGGCCAGATGTTCCAGCAAACGCTCGCCCTTGTCGGCGCTGGCGGCGCGGGCGTCGCCGCAGGCGCCGTGCGGGTTCAGGTCTTGCGTCATCCAGCCCATGCCCACCGGTTTTTCTACGCCCAGCAGCCCGCCACGGCGGGCCAGCGTGGCGCCCAGGCTTTGAAAGTCGGCCAGTGCCGGTGTTCGCACGAGGTCGGGCCGCAGGTGCATGACGAGCGACGTTTCGACCGCACCGCCGTGCAAACCGTGAGCCAGCTCGTCGGCTTCGAACAGCCCCGGCGGCACGCCGAACGAGAAGCTGTGCGCGCGCGCCACCAGCAGGCCGTGGGCCACGCGCAGCCGCAGCGCGGCCAGGTCGACATGCGCGCGCTGGCCGCCGTGGCTGTTGAAGATCACCAGCTTTCTCACGCCCGCCCGCGCGACACCCCGGCCCACCGAAAGCCACAGGCCCAGCAGCGCTTCCATGTCGGCGCTGAGGGTGCCGGGAAAGGCCGTGTGCTCCAGGCTGTCGCCGACATTCAGCGCGGGCAGCACCAACACCGATGCCGAAGCCGGCAGGTGCGCAAGCGCGCGTGAGACCACCGCCTGGTTGATCAGGGCGTCGGTGCACAGCGGCAGGTGCGGGCCATGCTGCTCGATGGCCGCCACCGGCAGCAGCGCGATGGTTCGCGCGGGGTCGACGCGGGCGAAGTCGGGCGTGGCCAGATCTTGCCAATAGCCACTGGCGAGTGAATCAGTGGGTAAAGCGCCGCTGGGGCGTGCGCTACTCGGCAAAGCCGGGGCTGCCGCTGCTGCGGCCGGGGAGTTCATCGCCATGAGGGTGTGAGGTAAGGGTCGTCGAGCACCGGTGCAGTGTCAGGCATGCCTTGGGTGGCGTTGGGGTCGGGCCAAACCACGACCTGCGTGACCGGCAGCGCGGCCAGCAAGCCCGCCAAAAATATCGCCCATGCCCAACGCCGCCGCCGCGCCTTGGCTGAGACGCACAGGCGCGACAACAAGGCGGGCAACAGGAACGCCAGCGCCACGATGGCCACCCGCAGCGCATGGCCTGCGGCGGGCGGCGGTGCACCCAGCACCCAGCCCCAGGCCAGCGTCAGCCAAGCCAGCCCGAAAGCAAGCCAGACCCAGGGCGCTGCGCCATTGACGGACAGCGGCCGCCAGCTTGCCCAGGCGCCGGCTGCGCCCGCGGTGGCGGCCAGCATCACGGCCAGTTGCGCGAGCAAGAGCGAGCCGCCCACAGCCGCCAGCCCGGCCAGCCCCAGCGCGGCGGCCACCATCACCACGGCCCAGACCGCAGCGCTTCCCGGTGCCGCATCGGGCCAGCGCCACAGCCGCTGCAACTGCAGCAGCACGCCCGCCACCAGAGCGGCGAGCACGATCCACGGCACTTTCAGGTGTCTGGCGTCGGCCGGCCAATGGAAGCCCGGCATCCAGGCCAGAGCACCCAGCAGCCCGAGCACCGCGCCCCACAGCGCAAAGCGTCCCTCCCGCCAGGCGCTCAGGGTTGCCATGGCTGCCATGGCCAGCAGAAGCGGCAGGGCCAGACTCTGGAACGCAGGGTGGTGCAACAAGTTGCTGGGTCCGAGGTGGAAGGTGGGAGGTGGGTGAGCCGGAGCCGAAAAAATTCGGTCGTTCGCAGCGCATTCTCGTTGGCCAGGGTGCCGCCTGCCGGCAGTCTGCAAGCAGCGCGGACCACATGCCCCACTTCAGTGTGCAGCCCGGCTGCCGATATCCCACGCAAGCAAGTTCGACGTGCCCCAAGCGCGCGCTGTCGGTGTTGCCCGGCCCCCAGACTGCGCCTGAAGCGCCCGAACAGGTTTCGCATGATGCAGAGCAGCCCTCACTCCCTGCTGGAAGCAGCCCACTTCGTTTGCTTCGCAAGGTTCGCAAGCGTCGTCAGCGCCGCAAGAGTCTTCAACATCAGCGCTGCCAGCGCCGCCAACCCATGAACGGCGCATGGCAGCGGCTGTTGCCGGCGCTGATTCTGGTCGTCGGCGCTTTGGTCTCGGCCGCGGGCGCGTGGTGGCTGCACCAACGCGCACAGGCCGAAGCCGAGGCCGAGTTCGGCCGCATCGTGCTGCGCAATTCCGAGAACATCAATGACCGCTTCCGCCTGCCCGTCTACGGCCTGAATGGCGTGCGCGGCGTCTATGCCACCCATGTGCATGTCTCGCGCGAGACCTTCCGCCGCTACGTTTCCACGCGCGACCTGGCGAGCGAATTCCCCGGCGTGCGCGGCTTCGGCATCATTCAACGCGTGGAGCGTGCCGACATGGACGCCTTCATCGCTGCCCAGCGGGCCGACGACGCCCCTCGGTTCACGCTGCGCCAGCTCGAACTGCGCGACGAACCCGAACACTTCGTCGTCAGACTCATCGAGCCGGCCGCCGAGAACGCCGCTGCCGCAGGGCTGGACGTGGGCTCTGAACGCGTGCGCCGCGCCGGCGTGCAGCAAGCGCTGGAAACCGGGCAGCCCGCCACCTCGGGCATGGTCACGCTGGTGCAGGACGAAAAGCGCAGGCCCGGCGTGCTGCTGTATGTGCCGGTGTATGGCGATGACGCCAGCGGTACGGTCAGCACGGCCTCGAACAAGAACGTCAGCGGCACCGCTGCGTCGACCGCAGGTTCGCCCTTGCGCGGGGTGTTGTTCGCGCCCATCGTCATCAGCGAGCTGCTCGCGGGCCTGAGCGACGTCGCCGCCGACCGTGTGCGGCTCGAGCTCTTCGACACCGCCAGCGGCCGGGCTTCGGGCCCGCTGCTGTTCGACTCGAACGCAGGCCAGGCCGGGCCGCGGGCCGGCGAACAGGCACCGGCTCGGTTCGAGGGCCTGCGCACCGTCGAATTGCCCGGGCGGCTGGTGACGCTGCGCGCGCGCAGCACGCCGGCCTTCGAGGCCGCCCACCCAGGTACCAGCGCCTGGCTGCTGGGCCTGGGCGGGCTGCTCACGAGCGCGCTGCTGGCGGCGCTGCTGCGCCAGCAGATCACCGGCCGCGCCCGTGCAGAACGGCACGCGGGGCAGATGACGGCCGACCTCGCCCGGCTGGCGCTGGTGGCGCGCCGCACGAGCAACGCGGTGGTCATCACCGACGCCCAGCGCCGTATCACCTGGGTCAACGAAGGCTTCGAGAGCATCACCGGCTACGGCGCAGCGGAGGCCATCGGTCGTTCGCCGGGCGCCCTTCTGCAGTGCAGCGCCACGGCCGCCGAGAGCGTGCAAGCCATGCGCGAGGCGCTGAACGCGGGCCAGGGCTTCCGCGGCGAGCTCATCAACCGGGCCAAGGACGGCCGCATCTATTGGAACGACATCGACATCCAGCCGTTGCATGACGAGCAAGGCACGCACACCGGCTTCATGGCCATCCAGACCGACATCACCGCGCGCAAGGAGGCTGAGCGCGGCCTGGCGCGTGAGCGTCAGAGCCTGCAGAACATCATCGAAGGCACCCAGGTCGGCACCTGGGAATGGAACGTCGAGACCGGCAAGACCGAGTTCAACGAGCGCTGGGCGCAGATCGTGGGCTACACGCTGGCCGAATTGGGCGAAACCAACATCCAGACCTGGGCCGATTTCGCACACCCTGACGATCAGCGGGTTTCTGCGCTCGCGCTGGAACGTCACTTCGACGGCCTGACCCCAGCCTACGAATGCGAAGCCCGCATGCGCCACCGCGACGGCCACTGGGTATGGGTGCTGGACCGCGGCAAGATCTTCAGCCGCTCGGCAGATGGCCGCCCGCGCTGGATGGCCGGCACGCACATGGACATCACCGGGCGCAAGCAGGCCGAGACCGCGATGCGCGCCAGCCAGGTGCTGCTGAGCCAGACCGGCAGCATCGGCGGCGTCGGCGGCTGGGAACTCGATGTCGCCACCCAGACCCTGGCCTGGACGGACGAGACCTGCCGCATCCACGACCTGCCGAAAGGCCACAAGCCGACGCTGGAAGAGGCGCTGGGCTACTACACGGCGCAAGCCAGGCCGCTGGTTTCGCGTGCCGTGGCGGAAAGCCTGGAATACGGCCAGCGCTGGGACCTGGAGCTGGCACTCGTGACCGCCAGCGGCCGCGAAATCTGGGTGCGTGCCGTGGGCGAAGCCGAGTTCGCCGACGGCAAGCCCGTGCGCCTGATCGGTGCTTTTCAGGACATCACCGCCCGCCGCGCGCTGGAGGCCGAACTGCGCGCGAAGAACGAACTCGTCAACAGCATCATCGAGAACCTGCCCTGCGGCGTGAGCGTGTTCGATGCCGACCTGAAACTCGTGGCCGCCAACCGCGAGTTCCGCCGCGTGCTCGACTTCCCCGACTCGCTCTTCGAAGCCGCCGAGGTGCACTTCGAGGACATCGTTCGCTTCAACGCGCTGCGCGGCGAGTACGGCAACGACCTCAGCATGGAAGGTATCGAAAGCGCCGTGCAGACCAGCGTCGAGCGCGCACGCCAGCCGGTGCAGCCGCACCACTTCGAACGCGTGCGGCCCGACGGCACGCCGCTGGAAGTACGCGGCGCGCCGATGCCCGCTGGCGGCTTCGTCACGACCTACACCGACGTCAGCGCACGCAAGGCCGCCGAGGCCGAGGTGCAGCGCAGCGCCACCCTGCTGCGCGGCGCCATCGATGCCATCGACGAGGCGTTCGTGCTCTACGACCCCGAGGGCATGCTCGTCTTCTGCAACGACAAGTACCGCGAGATGTACCCCCGCATGGCGCACCTGATGGTGCCCGGCGCCCATTTCGAGGCCATCATCCGCGCCGGCGCCGAGGCCGGCGAATACCTCGACGCGGTGGGGCGCACCGAGGCCTGGATCGAAGAACGGCTGGCCGCCCATCGCTCGGGCGACACGACACTCGTGCAGAAGCTGGAGAGCGGCCGCACGCTGCGCATCGTCGAGCGCAAGATGCCAGACGGCCACATCGTCGGCTTCCGCATCGATGTCACCGAACTCGCCCACGCGACCGAAGCCGCCGAGAAGGCTTCGCTGGCCAAGAGCCAGTTCCTGGCCAACATGAGCCACGAAATTCGCACGCCGATGAACGCCATTCTGGGCATGCTGACGCTGCTGCGCCGCACCGACCTGAACACGCGCCAGGCCGACTACGCCGTCAAGACCGAGGGCGCGGCGCGTTCACTCCTGGGCCTGCTCAACGACATCCTCGACTTCAGCAAGGTCGAGGCGGGCAAGATGACGCTGGACCCGCACCCCTTCCGCGTCGACCAGCTGATGCGCGACCTGGGGGTCGTGCTGTCGGCCAATGCCGGCGCCAAGCCGGTGGAGGTGCTGTTCGACATCGACCCTCGCCTGCCGCGCACGCTGGTGGGCGACGCGATGCGGCTGCGGCAGGTGCTGATCAACCTGGGCGGCAACGCCATCAAGTTCACCGCCGAGGGCGAGGTGGTGGTGTCGGTGCAGGTGGTGCAGCGCCAGGCCGACGCGGTGACGCTGCGCGTGGCCGTGCGCGACACCGGCATCGGCATTGCGCCGGAGAACCAGGCACGCATCTTCAGCGGCTTCACGCAGGCCGAGGCCAGCACCACGCGGCGCTTCGGCGGCACCGGCCTGGGCGTGGCCATCAGCCAGCGGCTGGTGGGGCTGATGGGTGGTGAACTGACCCTGGACAGCGCAGTCGGCCAGGGCAGCACGTTCCACTTCACGGTGACGATGCCGGTGGCCGAAGATGCCGAAGTGCCAGCGCCAACGTCGCCGATCTCGCCGACCGCGCCAGCCTCGCCGGCAAGGCTGCGCGCCCTGGTGGTGGACGACAACCCCACCGCGCGCGAACTGCTGCGCGACATGGCCGAGAGCCTGGGCTGGGTGGCCGAACTGGCTTCCAGCGGCGAAGAAGCACTGACGAAGCTGGCCGCCTGCCGCAGCGCAGGCGGGCGCTACGACGTCGTCTTCATGGACTGGCAGATGCCGGGCCTGGACGGGTGGGAGACCGCCAGCCGCATCCGCGAAGGCGGCCTCGTCGATGATGCGCCGGTGGTGGTGATGGTGACCGCGCACGGTCGCGAGAAGCTCGCGCAGCGCAGCAGCGAACAACAGGCCCACCTGGACGACTTTCTGGTCAAGCCGGTGACGGCTTCGATGCTGTTCGATGCCGTGGTCGACGCGCGGCAACGAAGGGCCTTGCCCACGCTTTCAGCCCCCCCACGGCAGGCGGCTCCGGGCACGGCACAGCGCCTGGCCGGCCTGCGGCTGCTGGTGACCGAAGACAACCTGAACAACCAGCAGGTGGCGCGCGAACTGCTGGAAGACGAAGGCGCCATCGTGCAGCTGGCCAACAACGGCCTCGAAGGCGTGGAGGCCGTGGCCGCCGCCGACCCGCCCTTCGACGTCGTGCTGATGGACCTGCAGATGCCGGTGATGGACGGCTTCACGGCCACGGCGCGCATTCGGCAGGACCTGGCCCGCACCCAGCTGCCCATCGTGGCGATGACCGCCAATGCGATGGCCAGCGACCGCGAAGCCTGCCTGGCGGCCGGCATGAACGATCACATCGGCAAGCCCTTCGACATCGACCATCTGGTGGCCGTGTTGCGCCGCCTGTGCGGCCGCGGCGCCGTCAGCGCAGGCAGCGCAGGCAGCGCAGTCGGCGCAGTCAGGGCAGTCGGCACTGTCACCGCGCCCGACGCAGCCGGGTCCGTGACCTCACTGCACGCAGCGGCTGGCGCCGCAGGTGTCGATCTGGCGGCCGCGCTGCAGCGCATGGGCGGCAAGCAGGCGGTCTACGCGCGCATGCTGCGTTCGGCGCTGAACGATTTCGACACGCTGGCGCAGGCGCTGCAAAAGCCGCTGGCCGACGCCGAGCTGGCCGACACCGCCCGCTCGCTGCACACGCTGAAGGGTCTGGCCGCGACGTTGGGCATCACTGCCCTGGCGGCGGCCGCGGGCAGTGCAGAGAAATTGCTGTCTGCGGGTGCCAGCACCGGCCTGACTGCACACGAGGCCATGCCCGCCTGCGCTGCCGTCGGCGCCACGCTTTGCGCCGCGCTGCCCGCGCTGCGCATCCTGAGCGAGCAGCTGCTCGAAGGCGTTGCTGCCGTCGCGGCGGGCGCTTCGGCGGGCGCTACCCATGCGGCAGGCGCTGCCACCGCCGGCGCGCACGACGACCGCGCCGCGCTGCATCAGCGCCTGACCGAGCTGGCCGCGCTGCTGGGGCAGTCGGACATGCGCGCGACAGAACTCACGCCCGCCCTGCGCGAACAGGGCAACAGCCGGCTCGGGCCGCGCCTTGCCGAACTCGACGACGCCGTCAGCGCCCTCGACTTCGAACGCGCCACGCCCTTGTGCAGCGAACTGCTTCTGGAAACGCAGCCATGAACCTGAACGACCCACCGCCCCTGGAAATCGAACAGCGCCTGCCAAGACTGCTGGTGGTGGACGACCAGCCCGCCAACATCCAGGCCGTCTACCAGACCTTCAGCGCCGACCACCAGGTGCTGATGGCCACCGGCGGCGAACAGGCGCTGAAGGTGGCGGCCACGAAGCAGCCCGACCTCATCCTGCTCGACGTGGTGATGCCCGGCATGGACGGCCACGAGGTCTGCCGGCGGCTGAAGGCCGAGCCCGCCACGCGCGACATTCCGGTGATCTTCGTCACCGCGCACAGCGACGAGGCCGCAGAAACGCAGGGCCTGGCACTCGGCGCGGTGGACTTCATCAGCAAGCCCATCAACCCGGCCATCGTGCGGGCCCGCGTGAAGACCCACCTCACGCTGAAGGCGCAGTCGGACCTGCTGCGCCAGTGGGTCTATGTCGACGGGCTGACCGGCGTGCGCAATCGTCGCGGGTTCGACGAACAGCTGGCCAGCGAATGGGGCCGCGCCGTGCGCGAAGGCAACGCCTTGAGCGTGCTGATGCTGGATGTCGACTTCTTCAAGCGCTACAACGACCACTACGGCCACCAGGCCGGTGATGCCTGCCTGCGCGACGTGGCCGGCTACCTGCGCAGCGCGGTGAAGCGGCCCGGCGACCTGGTGGCACGTTACGGCGGCGAGGAATTCGCCTGCCTGCTGCCGGGCACCACGCTGGAAGGCGCGCTGACCTTCGCGCGGCAGTTGGGCGCGGGGGTGGAGGCGCTGGGCCTGGCGCATGCAGCGTCGACGGTGAGCCCGGTGGTCACGGTGAGCGTGGGCGTCAGCGCCACTGACGGCAACGGCAACGGCAACGAGCCCGGCAGCGCCGAAGCCCTGCTGCGCGCCGCCGACAGCCAGCTCTACCGGGCCAAGGACCAGGGCCGCAACCGCAGCTGCGGCGCGGTGCTGCTGGCGGCGGCCGGCATGCCGGCCTAGCTTCCAGCCTGGCGCCTGTCGGACTTCTGCCGGCTCAGGTCGGCGTCGGCGTGCCCGACATGCGGTCGTGCTTCAGGAAGTACTTGCGTGCCATGGCCACGAGCTGCGCCTCAGTCGGGTGGTCGGTGGTCTCGTAGGCCACCACGTGCCTGGCGGTCTCGGGGCGGTGCTTCTTCGCGTAGTGCTCGAAGTCGCTGATGCCGGTGCCAGGCCCGGTGACCAGCACTTCGCTGATGCCGGCCAGCGCGTCGCACACCTCGCCGAAGAATTCGTGCTCGGTGCGCACGTTGCTGCCGCGCTGCTTGGTGTGGTGGGTGTGCGCCTTCACCTTCTGGGCGCGCACGTGCTCTTCGTCGAACTGCAGGATCTGCGCGGTTTGGTGGTCGATGGCAACGACGGCGTGGAACAGGGTCATGGGCAGGGTCCTCGTGGAGTGAGCGTGGAAGAAGTGAAGGTGCGAGAAGTCAAGGTCGGCTGGCTCAGGTCGCGATCTGGCCGCCGGCCGGCTGCGCTTCGCGGGCCGACTCGCAAGCCACGCAACGCAGCGCCCAGGGCTCGATCTTGAGCCTGTCGAAGGGGATGTCTTCTCTGCAGTCGACACAGACGCCGTAGCCGGCTTCATGCACCCGCTTCAACGCCAGGCTGACAGCGCCGAGTTCCTGCGTCTCGATGTCGGTGATGGCCAGGTCGGTGACGCGGGCGTTCTCGCGCTGCGGCGCGTCGTCACCGTCCTGCAGCAGCACCTTGCGGGCGTGCTCCACGCGCGACAGACCTTCATGGTGCGCGGACAGCCGGCGGTCGAGCTGGTGCTGGCGCTGCACGAGAGCAGCTTCGAGCCGGGCGCGCTGCCCTGCGGTGAGGTGGGATGTCATGGGCGCCTTTCGGATGTGCTGCGGGGTCTTGGTCTGCGTGAACATCATGCGCCCAGCCGACCCGTCAACGGTTGCGCCCGGTCAAGGGCCGTTGATCACAGCTCCCCAGCGAAGACCTGATGGAGATCGACCTGCGCGCGCAGCCTGGCGCACAGCATGAAGGTGCCGGCGAACTTGCGCTGCAGGAACAGCAGGTCGGGCGGTGGCGTGCGCGCGTAGCCGGCGCCGAAAAACTGCGCGCGGCCCTGCTCGAAGCTGCGCGCGAACAGCGTGGACGCGCCGAAGTCGTAGGCGCCGGCATGGCGCAGCGGCTCGCCGGCCAGGCGCATCAGATCGATGACGCCGCGGCGCTGGGCCGGCAAGTCGGCGGCGGCGGTGAAGCCGGCGTCGTCAGCGGCCGCTTCGATGCGTGCCACGTCGTCGGCACGCAGCGCGCGGCCGAGTTCGCGCAGCTGCTCCACGCGGCCGGGGGTGACGGCCTCGGTGGCGCCGAAGTCGATGAGTGCGATGCGGCCGCTGGCGGCATCGAACAGGTAATTGCCGAAGTTCGGGTCGGTCTGCACCAGCCGCATCTGGAAGAACTCGCGCACCGCCAAGCGGCTGAGTGCGGCCGCGACATGGTCGCGCTGCTGTTGCGATGCGCCGGCGTGGGCCAGCCGGTCGACCGGCACGCCCGGGGCGAAGTCGGTGGCGATGATGTGGTCGGTGCAGTGCTCTTCGGCCACCTCGGGCACCGTCAGCACCGGGTCGTGCCCCAGTCGTTCGCGGTATTCGCGCGCCGCGCGGGCCTCGGCGCGGTAATCGGTTTCGTGCTCCAGCTGCGCCTGCACCCGGGCCAGCAGCGCCGGTACCGCACGCGGGTCCAGCCCGGCTGGCACCACGCCGGGCGTGCGCGCCAGCAAGGCCAGGTTGGCCATGTCGCTGGCGATGCTGCGGCGCACGCCGGGGTACTGGATCTTCAGCGCCAGCACGCGGCCTTCGTGGGTTTCGGCGCGGTGCACCTGGCCGATGGACGCGGCGGCCACGGGCTCGAAGCTCAGGCGCTTGAAGCGCTTGTGCCACAGCGCGCCGTACTCGCGCTCGAGCACCTCGGCCAACTGCACCGCCGGCATGACATGGGCCTGGTCGCGCAGCCCGCCCAGCAGCTCTGCGAAGTGCGCCGGCAACACGCCGTGGCCGTCCATCGACAGCAACTGCCCCACCTTCATCACCGCCCCGCGCATCTGCGACAGGCGTTCGGCCAGGCGGCGCGCGTTGCCTGGCGTCAGCATCAGCTGCGCCAGATCGGGCCGCTCGCCCCGGGCGAGGCGGGTCACGCCTTCGGCAGCCGCGCCAGCGGCCATCTCGGCCACGGCGCGGCCGAAGTGCAGCAAGCGGCGGGTGCGGCCTTCGGGCACGGCAGCGGCGCGCGGGGGGATGGGCAAGCGGTCAGGCGGAGGACTGGGCGGAGTGCTCATGCAGCGCTGCATTGAACCATCACAACGCCAAGGCCTTGCGTTTGCGTCTGCCCGACAAATTCCGACGGTTTCGAGACCGCAGAATCTGCAGCCTTCCTCCCGCACAAATCATGCCCGCCACCGAACAGTCTTTCCGCGTCGCCATCATCGGCGCTGGCCTGAGCGGCCTCTACGCTGCGCACCTGCTGCAGCAGGCCGGCATCGTCGACTGCATCGTTCTCGAAGCACGCGATGGACTCGGTGGGCGCATCCTGTCTTTGCCTGCGCCAGGTTTGTCACCCTCCGTCGGCACACCGCAGACCACCGACCGTTTCGACCTCGGGCCAAGCTGGTTCTGGCCCGCCTACCAGCAAGAACTGGATCTTCTGGTCGACGGCCTGGGCCTGCAGCGCTTCGAGCAGTTCGAGCAGGGCGACATGGTGGTGGAGCGCTCGCGCCACGAGCCGCCGCTGCGCACGCGCGGCTATCTGAGTTCACCCCCCTCGATGCGCTTGCTGGGCGGCATGGCGGCGCTGGTCGACGCCTTGCACTGCCGCTTGGATGCCACCCGCATCCTGACCGCCCACGCCGTGCGCCGGGCGCGCTGCACGGCAGGCGGCATCGAGCTGGACACGCTGTCACCTTGCGGCCAGATGACCACCTGGCAGGCTGAACATCTGCTGCTGGCGTTGCCGCCGCGATTGGCCGCCGAGTCGATAGCCTTCACGCCGCCCTTGCCGCCGGCGCTGCTGCAGCCGTGGCGGGCAACGCCGACCTGGATGGCACCGCACGCCAAATACGTGGCCCTGTACGACACGCCGTTCTGGCGCGAGCAGGGCCTGTCGGGCGCAGCGCGCAGCGCCGTGGGCCCGCTCGGCGAAATTCACGATGCCTCGATGCCTGGCGGCAGCGCTGCGCTGTTCGGCTTCTTCGGCCTGCCGGCACATATTCGACAGGGCTTGGAAGAGGACGTGCTGCGCAGCCATTGCCGCGCGCAGCTGGCGCGCTTGTTCGGCCCGCAGGCGGGAGCACCGAGGGCCGAGTTCATCAAGGACTGGGCATCCGACCCCTGCACCACCACCGAAGCCGACCTGGACGCCAGCGGTCAACATGCCCAGGCGCCCGCTGCAGCGCCGACCTCCGGCCTCTGGAGCGGGCGCTTGACCGGCATCGCCAGCGAATGGTCGCCGCAGTTCCCGGGCTATCTGGCCGGCGCCATCGAGGCCGCGCGCCTGGGCACCGCGGCGCTGGTGGCAGCGGCTGCAGCAAGGCCAGCGCAGGGGCGGTGAAGCGGGCCCGGTGAGCGCCTGGCCCGCTGCCTTCTACACCGTGATGGCCATGCCGCGGTAGATGCGCGAGCGGTAGCGTGAGTCCTCGGCATCGGGCAGCGGTGCGCCGGCCAGCAGCACGGCGCGGCCGAAGCGGCGCACTTCTTCCAGGTGCTCGGCCTGGTTGCGCGGCTCCTCGCTGCGCGCGCGGCGCGTGAGGTTGATCTGGTTCACCGGCACGTCGTGCACCAGCCGTTCGTTCTCTACCGCCAGCGTGGCAGTGAAGGCGTGCAGCGTGGTCTTGATGAAGTTGGCCATCGCAAAGCCGGCGCCCGTGGGGTCGGCACCGGCGGGCACGTCGGGCGACACCAGCACCAGTTGCGTGCCGTCGATGAGGCTGGCCTTGCGTGCCACGCGGAACTGGTGCGTGAGCTGGTCCTGCACCAGTTGACGGAACTCTGCGGCGTCCAGCGTGCTGGCGCCGTCGCCGCCCTGCAGCTTGGCGGGCAGCGGCGCGAAAGGCGTGCTGACGATGGTGGCCGGGTAGCCATGCTGGCGCAAGGCCGCATCGATGCCCGCTTCGAGATCGCCGCCCACCGCTGCGGTGTGCAGCAGGTCGGCCGGCACATCGCGCAGTGCGGCGCGCAGCGCAGCGCTGCCGGCTTCGGTCTGCGTCAGCAGCACGACGCGGCCGACATGGCACTCGGTGATGAGTTGCCGCGCCGCTTCGGCCATGTACTCCACCAGGTGCTCGCCGATGAGCCACACGGTGCGGCCGCGCATCATTTCCAGCCGCTCGCGCTTGGCGCTGCCGAAGAGCTCGCGTTCGGTGATCGAACGCTCCAGGCTCAGGCCGCCGGAGGGCATGAAGGTCTCGCCGCTGACGGCGCGGTCGGCCAGGAAGTAGACGGTGGCCAGAGCGACTTCGGTCTCGGTCGGCATCTTGCCCAGGTGCAGCAACGAAAGCACGCCATTGCGCACCTTGGCCGCTTCGTCCTGAATGCTCTTGGGCGGCAGGTAGGGCTTGTCGTCGGGCGGCAGGCGCTTGAGCCAGTCGTCATCGGCGCGCTGCTGCCATTCGGGCTCGTCGAGCAGCAAGCCGCCCAGACGCAGCCGCGCCAGCAGCCGGCGGCCGATGGCGGCGCTGACGATGAAGGTGCCCCAGGTGCACTGGTCGCTGCGCTCCTTGTGGCAGGCGGCACCCAGTTCGCGCAGTTCGGCCGGCGCTTCCGAATCCATGGCCAGCAGGGCCACGTCGTTGGCCGCCAGGCGTTCGAGCATCGCGCCCACGCGCTGCCCGCGGCGGTGCGACTTGACGACCGCGCTGTGCACGGTGTTCAAGCGCTTGTTTTCCAGGATCAGCCGACCCCGGCGTTCGAAGAGGCCGGGCCGCGAACCCACGCCCTTCAGCCGCTCACCTTCCACCGGGCCAGGTGCGATGGCATTGATCTGCACCTCGGGGCCGAGGAAGCGTGCCAGGCTTTCCACCAGCGCGCGTTGCCCGGCCTTGCTGACGGCGTAGTCGCTGCGGTTCGGGTAGGCCACGGCCAGGTACTTCTCGCCGCCGAAGAAGCTGGACACGTTCAGGATGTAGCCGCTGCCTTGCGCCTTCATCAGCGGCAGCACCTCGTGCATCAGCGCGTAGTTGGAAACGAGGTTGGCGTCGAGCGTGGCGTTCCACGACTGCACGCTCATGTCCACCGCCATTTCTTCGGCGCCCGAGACGCCGGCGTTGTTGATGAGGTAGTCGATGCGTCCGTAGGCGGCAATCGTGGCCTTCACGGCCGGTGCCAGCGTGTCCAGCTGCCCGACGTCGACACCCGGCAGGATGCCCACGCGACGTTCTGCGCCTGAGTAGCCGATGTCTTCGAGCTCGCCGACGATGCGCGCACGGACGATCTGCAGCTCGCTTTCGCGGCGCGCGGCCAGCATGACCTTGGCGCCGCCCAAGGCAAGCAACCGCGCCACCGCGCCGCCGATGCCGGCCGAGCCGCCTGTGATGAGGGCCACCTTGCCGATGTGCAGGCCGGCCAGGTTTTCGGTGAAGCCGACCGTCGCGCGGCGCGCGCCGCTGGCCGCGACGATGCTGGCCGGCAGGTACAGGTTGACCTGGCGGATGCGCTGTTCCTTGAACAGCAGCCGCGCAGCATGGCCTGCGGTGAAGGGCAGGCCCTCGGCCTCGGCGTTGTCGTAGCGGACGATCTGGTTGCCCCATTCGCGGAAGACGCGGCGGCCGAGGTGCACGTCGACCTCGCTCTCGTCACGCCAGACGCGGATCAGCTCTTCGGTGCCTGAACGCAGCAGGTTGGCCCACGCATTGGCGCCGCCGTCGCTGCCGTTGGTGACGAAGACGAAACGCGGCTCCTGCACCAGATCTTTGCGGTCTTTCCAGTAGCGGCTGAGCTTGCGCGCCACGGCAATGGCGCCGCCGAGTTCCTCGTCGACGAAGGCCTCCATGTCGCCGTCGCTGGCACCGTGCAGGCTGCCGGTGAAGCGGTCGGCGCCGTTGGCAGGCAGGATCACCGCGCCGGTGATCGGGCCGCCATGGTCTTCGGCCAGTGCCGTATCCATGGTGGCGGGGGCGATGCGGTCAAAGAGGCGCACGTCGATGCGCTGGTCGGCGCGGTGGCCCACCAGGCGCTCGCGTGCCAGCGCACAGTCTGAATCGCGCGCCAGGCCCAGGATCACATGCGCGCCCACCTCGGCCAGCAGGCGCGCGATGCCCACCGCGTCGTCCACCTGGTCGCCGGCGGCCACCAGCACCGTCTGGCCGTGGGCGTCCACCGTTCGCATCGTCGGCCGGCTGACCCAGGTGCTGCGGCTTTCCTTGCGCACGCGCATGCCGTGCGTGACCTCGAAGTCGTGGCCGTTGAAGGCCGCAGACTCGTCGCTGCCCAGGAAGACGCAGGTGTTGGCCACGTCGCGCGGAACCGGAAAGTCTTTCTGCGGCGCTGCGTCGTCGAAAGGGCGCTGCAGCGTCATGAGGTCGAAGAACTCGGCGGCGGTAGCGCCGGGCTCGGCACCTTTCAGCTGGTCCATCGAAGCGAAGACGCTGCGGATGCGCTCGCTGCGGATGGGCCCGGGGAACACGGTGTTGACGCGGATGCCGCGCTCGCCCAGTTCTTCCGAGAGCTGGCGCGACAGCGCATTCAGCGCCGCCTTCGGCACCACGTAGGCCGTGCGGCCGTAGTACTGGGTGCGCGAAAAGATGGTCGAGACGTTGATCACCGACGCACCGGGCTGCAGCACCGGCGCGGCGGCGCGCAGCATGTTCCACGACACGCCAAGGATGTTGCGCGTGGCATCGGCGAGCGTTTCGGTGTCGGTGCTGCCGGCGGCGCGCAGCGCGTCCAGTTCTTCCACCGTCAGCGGCACCTTTTCCAGAGGCTGCCGCGGCCCGGCAGAGCCGGCGTTGTTGACGAGGATGTCCAGCCGCCCGTGGCGGGCGATGATCTCGGCGATGCCCTTGCGCACGCTGTCGGCATCGGCGCCGTCCATCACCACCGCGTCGGCCTGTGACGAAGGCACACCGGTGTCGGTGAGCGCTGCGTCCAGCGCGCTGCTCAGCCGCGCCTGCGTGCGGCCCGAAAACACGACCAGCGCGCCCTGGCGCAGGTAGTGGCGAACGATTTCGCCGCCCAGGTTGCCGGCGGCGCCGGTGACGAGCGCCACCTTGCCCGCCAGGCGACCCGGCGTGGCAGTGTGGGGCGCGGCCGCCGTTTCTGGCGGTGCGGTCTTGGTCTTCGACATGTGGAATCTCCGGGTGCTTGAGTTCGGTGGGTCGGTGTTCGATGGATCGGTGTTCGCTGGGTCCGAATTCGGTTCGGCCGCTCAGGCGCGTTCGCCCGCCGCCCAGGCTTCGAAGAGCGCGTCGCGGCTGCGCAGGCCGGGGGCGGGCAGCGCATGGTTGACGACGTAGTTCGCGCCCTGGTGCTTGTTGTCCCACATCGCCTGGTGGGCGGCGGGCAGGTCGTGCCAGGGCACGACGGTGGGCTCGGTGACTTCCAGCAGCCCAGCGGCCACCATGTCG
>JBBSCV010000019.1:0-20887 GCA_038249925.1 Burkholderiales bacterium | reverse complement strand
GGCCGCACTCGAACACGTGGCCCTGCACGAAGGTCTGGTCCTGTCGTCGTCATTGGCGCCCTCTCTGTCTTCACCTCCCGGGCGCAAAGTCAGGGCCGTGTTCAGCCCCGCTCAATCTGCCAAGGCTTGAGATGCCGTGAAAGATGAAGTTAGGTCGGCGATCTGCTCGGCTGTGGCGCCCGCCTGGTTCAACACAAACTCGTCAGCGCACTGCCTGCAGCATCGCGCCAACGTGCCTGCTGGGCTGGGTGCCCTGCCAGGCTGTCGGCCAAGCGCGCATGCAGGGCGGCAGCCTCGGCCTCGTGCGCAGCCGCAGGGGCGTGCAGTGCGCGCGCCGCGCATGCGCACTCGGCTTGCAAACGCCAGGACTCGATGGCTGGCAACTGGTTGCCGGCCAGCGCTGCCTGGGCCGTTGCCAGGTGCTCGGCGCGCAGCACACCGGCGATGCGCGCGGCCTGCAGGCGCGTGGCCTGCAAGCTCGCCAGAAGCTCCACCGTGGGCGCCGTCTCAGCCCACTCGTCGGTCAACGCCAGGGCCCGCAGCGGGTCGCCTTCGGCAAGGGCCAGCTGCGCGCTGCGCAGGGCCCACAGACCCCGGTCTTCGGGTTGTTCCAGCGCGGCCTGCTCGCCCACTGCCTGCAAGTGGTGGCGTGCGGCAGCACAGTCGCCACGTGCGAGTTCGTGGCCGGCGCGTGCGAAGGCCAGCTTGATGGCGTAGTAGCCCATTTCACGGGTGGGCGCGGAGCCCAGCAGCGCCAGCAGGCTCTGCACGCGATCGTCGTCGCGCAGCATGCTGTGCAGGCCCAGGAGCATGGACACGGCATCGGCCAGCAGGCCTGGTTCATCGTCGGCCAGCAGAAAACGCTCAGCTTCGTCGGCCAGCGTCAATGCCGTGCCGAGTTCACCCAGGTGCGCATGCGCGGCGTGGCGGACAAGCATGAGGCCCATCTGCCGGTGGCGCCGCGTGTAGGCCTGCGGCAGGCTCTCCAGCTCAGCCAGCAGCGCCAGCACGCGACGCGCCTGGCCGCGGTGCAGTGCAAAGTTCACCAGGTTCAGCGTCGCCTCGCGCTGCTGCTCAGGCAATCCTGACGCGGCAGCCAACTCGCGGGCAGCATCCAGTTCTGCCAGCGCGCGGTCAAGGTCGCCCTGCATGCCGAGCAGCGTGCCCAGCATCGTGCGCGCGCGCGCCACCCAGCGCGTGACGTGCAAGGCCTGCCACAAAGCCAGCGCCCGTTCAGCGAAGGGCACCGCCTGGGCGGGCTGGCCGGCCAGAAAATTACGGTAGGCCAGCATGTCCAGCAACCGTGCGGTCTGCTCAGGGGGCAACCCTTGCAAGGCCATGGCCGATTCGGCGGCAGCCTGGCCTGCTTCCAACTGGCCGCTGTGAAGCAGCGCGATGCTGCGCGCTTCCATCGCCCGCGCGCGGCGCACGGCATCGCCTGCGCCCAGCGTAGACAGCACCGCGTCGATGCGCACCAGGGCCTCTGCCGAACGGTCCGTCAAGGCGCAGACCGACGCCGCTGTGCAGGCGGCGTCGGCCGCAGCGCCCGGGTCACCGTCATCGCGGGCCAGAGCCAGGGCCAGCGCGTCCAGGTCCACCACGGTGGCTTGCAAGCCCGGCTTGTCGCCGCGCGAGCGCAGCACCGCCCAGCGTTGGGTGTGCACACGCAGGCGTTGGGTTGGCGTAGGCCCGTCGTCGAAAGCCGCTTGCCACTGCGCCAGCGCCTCTGCTTCCGTGAGCAAGCGCAGCGCGGCCTCGGCGGCCTGGATGCGGTACGACACGGCGCGCCCGGGCTCGCCGGCGGCTTCCCAATGGCGGGCAATCTGGGCTGGTGCCGCCTGCCCGGCTTCGGCCCCCAGCGCCAGCCGTCGGTGCAACAGACGCCGCCGCACCGGTGAGAGTGTCGACACCAGAGCCTGCTGCACGAGGTCGTGGGCGAAGGCATAGCCGCCGCGTTCGTGCTCGCGAAACATTTGCGCCTGCAGACCCAGCTCGATGGCGCCACTGGCCTCGATCTCGGTCAGCGCACAGGCCGCCGCGAGCCAGGGCGGTTGCCAGGGCTCGGTGGCCAGCGTGGCGGCGTCCAGCATGCGGCGCGTGGCTTCGGGCAGCTGCGCGGCGCGTGCCAAGACAGCGTCGCGCACGCTGTCTGGCAAGGGCAGTTCGCGGTAGTCCTGCGTGGCTTCGTCGTAGGGGGTCTGCCACTGGCCGTTTTCGCCGCGCTGCAACCAGCCGCTGCCCACGCCATGCCGCAGCACTTCGCCGATGAAAAATGGGTTCCCACCCGTTGCGCGCTGCAGCCGCGCCGCAAAACGTTCTGGCGCCGATGCGCCTGACATCTGGCGCACCAGCGCCCTCACGGTGTCCGGCGCCAGCGGCTCCAGTACACGGTGCTCGGCAGCGCAGCCCGCGTGCAAGGCCTGCAATTGCTGACGGCCGGCTTCATGCAACTCGGGTCTCCACAGCAGCATCAGCCTGGCCGCGTCGGCGGCTTTGGCGCCGCGCAGCGCCACCTGGGTCAGCACGGCCTGGCTGGTGGCGTCCGCCAGGTGCCAGTCATCGACGATCACGGCGTCGAAGTTGCCATCAGCCAGCGCCCGCCAGGCCTGCACGCAGGCCTCAACCAGGCGCGCGCGCTCCTCGGCCGTGGTCAGCGGCGCGCCGGCCGGCCCCAGCTCCGGCATCAGGCGCGCCAGTTCGGCACCTACCCAGGGCGGCAGCCCATCGAAGCTGTCGTCGCCACCCGCCAGCACGCGCAGCGCCCGGGTGATGACGCTGTAGGGCAGTTCGGCGTCGCCAGCGCGCACGCCAACCAGTGCGTAAGGTCCGTGCGCCGCGGCAAAGTCGCAGGCCAGCCGTGTCTTGCCGATGCCGCCGACGCCTTCCACCAGCATCGGCAAGGCCAGCGTCCATGCGCGCTCCAACGCCTGCACGTCGGTCTCGCGGCCGACAAAGGGCAGCAGCCTGGGTACTTGCATCCCGACCGTCGCTGGCTGAGCCGGGGCCGGCTTCAACGGCAGAGCTGTCGTTTCCGCATGGCCCTGCAATTGACCCGCGAGCGCCCGCGTCGAGTCCATCGGCGCCAGTCCCAGTTCTTCGGCCAGCAGTTGGGCGCAGCGTTCGTATTGCGCCAGCGCAGCCTCGCGCCGGCCCAGCGCTGCCAGCAGGCGCATGGCGTGCCGGTGCTGTTGCTCTTGCAACGGGTCGTCGTCGAGCAGGGCCTGCACCGACTGCAGCGCCGCCTCCATCTGGCCCTGCGCCTCGAGGGCTTGCGCCGACTGCGTCAGCGCCTGCACGCGTTGGCCGCGCCAACGCTGGCGCTCTTGCTCGAGCCAGTCCTCGAAAAGGCCCGCGTCGTCCAGCCGCAGGCCGTCGGCCAGGATGCCGCGCCAAAGTGCCAGCGCGGCTTGCGGACGTCCGGCCTTGAGCTCGGCCGCGAACCTCAGTGTGTCGACAACGGTGTCGTCGGCCAGTGCCAGCAAGTCGAGCTGCGTCTGCACCAGCCCGTCGGTGCCGCTGTCGCGCAGCCGCGCCAGTTCGCGGCGCAGGTTGCGTCGGCCGTCGCTTTCACTCAGCTTCGGCCACAGCCAGCTGACCAGAAGTTCACGCGGCACCCACCCCCGGCAGGCCAGCACCAAGACCAGGGCCTGGGTCTTCTTCATGGACAGCAGCACGGGCACGCCGTCGCGCATCAAGCGCAGCGGCCCCAGTGCATGCAACGTGTACATGCGCCGATGATGCCAGCGCCGAATTTCTGCCCGCGAGACGCCTGCCCGCGAGACGTCTGCCCGCGAGACAACGCAGCCGGCTCACGCAGAGCCTCTCAGCCCCCCACCTGCCAGCGTCCGCCCAAGGGGCGCAGCAGCTGCCTTGGCTGCCTAGATGCGGCGCGCCAAACGCACGGCGGCGGCCGACCCGGCGCCGACAATCGCGCACCAGCCGCGCAGCAGCCGCCCTGGCGGGTGGCCGCGCAGTGCCTGCGCTTCATCGCGGTGGTGGCATTCGTCGGCCTGGCAGCGCGCCAGCACCTCGTGCAGCGCTGCGGCCGCATCGCGTTCAGCGTCGGGCAGCGCGGCCATGTGGTCGAGTTGCTGCTGGTAGTGCACATCGACAAAGGTTTCCACCGCTGCAATGGTGGCGTAGACGGCGCGCGGGCCGGCCAGCGCAGGCAGCGCGCCGGTGACGAAGCCGGCCATGCGCCACAGCGGCAGCAGCCGGCTGCGCTGCGGCCACGGCAGCAGCGGCGAGATCAGGCGCAGGTGTTCCTGCTCGGTGGCCAGGTGGCGGCGCGCGAAGCTGCGCACTTCGGCATCACTTGAGAAGGCCAGCACGCCGCGGTAGATCCACACCGCGCCGGTTTCGCCGGCGTGGTCGCTGCGCAGTTCTGCCACCAGTGAGGCGGGCACGTGCAGGGCCGCAGGCTCCAAGGCGGCTGCCGTGCGTTGCATCAGCGGGCGCAGACGCAGGAAGGCGCGGTAGGCCAATTCCATCAACGGCGTGACACCGGGCAGCGCAGCCAGCCGTGCCAGCCAGCGCCAGCCCGGCAGCACCGCCCACAGCGCAACGAAACCACGTGCACCGTCGACCAGCGTGCCGTCCGGCTGCTGGACATGAAAGCGTGCCAGCAGTTGCGCACGCTGGGTGCCTGCGGGCAGGGCGTTGGCCGTGTCGCTGACATCGACGAAGGCCAGCGGCTGCGACGCGGCAATGCCGCGGTAGAGGGAAATCTCGCGTCGGCACAGCGGGCAGGCACCGTCGTAGAGCACGGTCAGCGCAGCGTCGGCAGCATTCGCAGCGTTGGAACAGGCGGCCGGTGCCGAAGCGGCTTCATGGGTGGGCAGCGAAGGCGTCATGCGTGGCATGCTGCCAGTGTCGGGCCCGCCGCGTCGGCGTCAGGGCATCTCAAAAAGTGGCAGGTGCGAAGTGCGGTGCCCGCTGCAAAAAGCGGTGGCGTTGGCCGTGGCGTCGCTTCAGGGCAGCATGCGGCCGGGTTCGAAGGCCGGCAGCGCCACCGAGCGCAGCAGGTCGTTGCCGCTGAGGTCTTGCGCGTCGGGGAAGACGGCGCGCCAGACATCACGAATGCTGCCGGCTTCCAGCGTGACGACACTCTCGTAGGCGAAGTCGTAGCCGGTGATGGTGAAGCCGTGGCCGCGGCAGATGGCCTTGCCGCCGCCCAGCACGCAGCGCGCCGACCATACCGAGGCTTCGTCCTTGCCCTGCAGCACCAGGTGTTTGGGGAACTGCTTGATCAGCGTCACCGAGCCGGGCTTGGCCCAGACGCCTTCGAAGCGCAGGTCGGTGGTGCCGGGGTTGCGCGTGCCGGTGTCCTGGGCCACGGCCGGCCCGGCCGACACGGCCAGGGTAGCGGCCAGAGTAGCGGCCAGCGTGGCGGCCAGTGCTGTGTCCCAGGTCGGGGCCGGCCGCTGCCAGGGGCGGAATGTCTGCGCGGGGTTCTTCATGCGGTCTCCTGCATCTGCGGGCGGGTGGCGTCAGCGCGCTTGCCAGCCCAGAACTTCGAACTGTGTCCATGCCGGCAGGGCCTGCATGACAGCGCGCAGCATAGTCAAAGCCGCCCACGACGGCCAGTGCGCCACTGCGGTGCGGCGCAGAGAGCGCCTGTATTCGTGTCACTATCCAGTGCGCGATGCGGCCCCGCTTCGGTTCCAGACCATCGCTGCCCGCTGCCCACGTTTGTGAACCCGCCCAACGCCAGGTAGTGCCATGTCAGACTTTGCTTGCAGCGTCACTCACTCTCCGGCCCGCTGGAGCACGTCAGACGTGCTGATGTGGAAGCTGGTGCCCGAGGGCTGGGGCGGCGGCAAGGCCTACATCCAGCGTTTCAAGGATGGTTGGGTCACGCACCACCGCGCAGCCATTCGCGTGGCGGCACGGGACCAGGGCTTTCCACCCGAATTGCTGGCCGGCGTGTGCTGGATAGAGGTCGCCGGCGACCCCTCGGGCATCGACCGGCTGGCCTTCGAGGTGCGCGCCTTCGACTGGAGCGGCCCGAACTGGATGGACCGGCACCTGACCGTCACGCGCGAGCCGGCGAAGACCTCTTTCGGCGCCGTCAGCATGCAGCTGCGCACCGCCGCGCACACCCTGGGCCTCGACCCCGCCGAACTCACGGGTGAACAGCTGCGCGGCCTGTCTACCTGCCTGGAGAACGACGCTTTCAACATCGGCCTCGTGGTACGCCATCTGCGGCAAATCATCGATCACGACAAGCTGCAGACCGCCCGACCGGCGCTGAGCATGGACGCCGTGCGCGTGGCCGGCGCGCGCTACAACCGCGGCCTGGGGCTGGGCCTGGACAGCATTCGCAAGAACACGAGCTACGGCAACTTCATCGTGAAGTTCTGGCCGCGGCTGTCGGCGCTGCTCAACGCGTGAGCCTGCCGTCCGAGCGCAAACCCATGCTTGACCCCGTACCCAAGCCCAGACCCAAGGAGAAGTCGGGCTGGGCCTGGCTCGGCCACGCGGCCAGCGGCTTCGGCCTGCTGGTGCTGGCTTTGCTGCCCGGCCACAAGTACGCGTGGATGCAAGCGGTAGACCCGGCCACCGACCCTGCAGCGCTGGAAGATGCCTCTGGCAACCGTCTCGTGCTGGCCACCCTCGTGATGTTGCTGGCGGTGGGCCTGCAGGCGCTCGGGCTGTTCAAGGGCGCGTCGGTGAACAGCGCTCGCCACCGCGTGGCCGCGTGGCTGCTGATGGCCGCCGTGGTGGCGGTGTGGGCTGTGAAATTTCGAGCCTGACGCGATCTGGATGTCGTGCAGCGCGTCTCCAGCAAAATGGCCTTGATGGCGACCCCCGACGACAGCATTTCCAGCCTGTTCACACACGCCAGCGACGGCGACGCGACTGCGACGGATGCGCTCTTCTCCGCGCTATACGCCGAGTTGCATCGCGTGGCCCGGCGCGAGGCAGCACGGCTGGGAACGGCCGCCCGCTGGGTGCCACGACACTGTTGCACGAGGCCTACCTGGACCTGTCGCAGCGCGCGGGCCTGGTACCCCCCGACCGCGCCCGCTTCATGGCCTACGCCGCACGGGCGATGCGCGGCATCGTGATCGACCGCGTGCGCGAGCGGCATGCCCTCAAACGTGGCGGCGGGCTCGACATCGCCTCGCTGGACACCGAAATTGCCGAGCAATGCGCACAGCCTGAACTGCTGCCGCAGATCGGCGACGCGCTGGACGAGCTGGCCCAGCTCGAGCCGGCGCTGGCGCATGTGGTGAACCTGAAGTTCTTCTGCGGGTTTTCGGTGCTGGACATCGCGCAGATGACCGGCACGTCCGAGCGCACCGTGCAGCGCCAATGGGAAAAAGCGCGGACCTGGCTGCACCACGCGCTGCAAACTGCCTAGCGGCAGCCTGGCGGAAATGCACAGCGAAATCCGATGTGCACAGCATGAGCAGCGCCACACCCGCCCGACCCGCCATGCCCTCCATGCCCTCCATGCCCGCCACCCCCGCGGCGCGCTGGGCACGCATCAGCCCTGCGCTCGATGCCTTGCTGGACCTGCCGCTGGACGAACGCTCATCTGCAATCGAGCGCTACGCAAAGGCCGAGCCCGACCTGGCCGATGAGTTGCAGGCCCTGCTGGCCAGCGCCGAGCAGGCGGCTCGCGCTGGCTTCCTGACCGGCGTGGTCGCCGGCCCGCGAGCCGAGCCCGCCACCCTGGCCGGGCAGCGCATGGGCGCCTACACGCTGGAAGCGCCGCTGGGGCAGGGCGGCACCGGCAGCGTGTGGCGCGCACGGCGCGACGACGGCCGCTTCGCTGGCCAGGTGGCCATCAAGCTGTTGCACCTGTCGCTGCTGGGCCGTGCTGGCGCCGAGCGCTTTCAGCGCGAAGGCAATGTGCTGGCCAAACTGACGCATCCGAACATCGCCCGCTTGCTGGACGCCGGTGTCGCCCCAGGTGGCCAGCCCTACCTGGTGATCGAGCTGGTGCAGGGCCAGCGCATCGACCTGCACTGCCAGCAGCAGCGGCTGTCGGTCCCGGCGCGGCTGGCGCTGTTCGCCGACATGCTGGCGGCGGTGGCGCATGCCCACAGCCACCTCGTCATCCACCGCGACATCAAGCCCGCCAACATACTCGTCAGTACGGACGGACAGGTCAAGCTGCTGGACTTCGGCATTGCCAAGCTGCTGGAAAGCGACACCCAGGGCGCGGAAGCCACGGCGCTGACGCGTGACGCGGGCCGGGTGATGACGCCAGAGTACGCCGCACCCGAGCAGGTGCTGGGCCAGGCCATCACGACGGCCACCGACGTCTACGGCCTGGGCCTGCTGCTGTACCAGTTGCTGAGCGGCCAGATGGCCCCCCAGCGCAAGGAGGGCAGCGACCTGCCGCCGCCCAGCCGCGCCGTGCGCGACGCTGCCGAGCGCAGGCGCATCGCAGGCGACCTGGACACCATCGTGCTGCGCGCCCTCAAGGCCGACCCCGCCGAGCGCTACCCCACCGTCAGCGCCATGGCCGACGACCTGGCGCGCCACCAGGCTGGCCTGCCCGTGCTGGCGCAGCCCGACAGTGCGCTGTACCGGCTGCGCAAATGGGTGGCGCGCAACAAGGCGGCCAGCGCCGTGGTGGCGGCCGTGGGTTTGGCGTTGCTGGGCGGCGCCTATGCCCAGGTGGCGGTGCTGCTGGCCCTGGCCATGGGTGTGCTGGCTGCTTTGTGGCAGGCGCGCCGGGCGCAGCTGCAATCGGCGCAGGCGCAGGTGGCGCAGCGTCGTGCGGAAGACGTCAAGCAGTTCATCGCGTCCATCTTCACCGAGGCGCACCCGCGCGACGGCAGCGGCGGCACGGTGACGGCACTGGACCTGCTGAAGACCGCCACCGAGCGGATCGAAGTGGAGCTTGCGAGCAGCCCGGCGGTGGCGGCGGAACTGGGTGTGCTGGTGGCACAGAGTTGCGAGAACCTGGGTGACATGGCTGCGGCCCGGCTCGCCATCGACGCCGCTTTGCCGCGCTGCCTGCGCACCCTCGGCCCGCGCCACCCCTTGTCTCTGCAGGCGCGCTGCCTGGAAGTGGGCATTGCCAACAACGAAGGCAACCCAGACCATGTGCGCAGGGTGATGGACGCCTTGCTCGCCGACCTGCGCCTGGCCATGCCTGGGCAGGCCGGTTTGTTGGTCGAGGCCTTGCGCGAGCACTCGTACGTGCTGGCCAAGCAGCAGCTTGAGGCCGAGAGCCTGGCTGCCGTCCAGGAAGCCGTCGCAGTGGCCCAGCAGCATCTGGGGCCGGTGCATGCAGAGACGATGGCCGCCATGGGCCTGCTGGCCAACACCCACCAGCACTTCAGGCGCATGGACGAGGCGGTGCAAGCGACTGAGGCTTTGATGCAGGTGTCGCAGCAAGCCTTCGGCCACCAGCGCCCGCACAGCCTGCTGACCGAAAACGAGCGCCTGCACGGCCTGTCTCTCGCTGCTGTGTGCCGCCCGGCCGATGCCGAGCCGCTGGCCAGGCGGGTGCTGGCGGAAAGCCAGCTGCTGGAGGGCGGCCCCCATGGCATCAACCTCGCCCAAAGTCTCTTGGCGTTGTCTCTGGGTGGCATGGGACGCCACGAACAAGCCATCGGCCTGCTGCAAGAAGTGCTGGCGCAACAACAGCGCATCCGGCCGCAGGGCTATTGGGACACGGCCAGTTTTGCCTGGCGGCTGGCGTTGCACCTGCTGCCCACCCGCCGTGCATCCGATCTGGCGACTGCGCTCGGCATCGAAGACCAGCTCTGGGCCCGCCGCGACGGTCAGCCGCTCGAGTTCAAACTGCGGCGCCAGCGCGTCCGGGCCCAGCTGGCAGTGTGGGCAGGGCATTGGGATGAGGCGCTGGCGCTGGCGCAGGGCGTGATCGACGAGGCGGGCAACGGCATGGCCATGATCGAAGCGCCGCGCGCCATGGCTGTGCTGGCCTGTGCGGCGCGCCTGCGCTGTGACGCCAATGCCGCACTGCTCTGGGCGCAGCGCGCGATGGACGCGCCGCGCGCCAATTACCTGGTGCTGGACCTCGCGCGGTGCGCCACCGAACTGGGTCTGGCGCACCTGGCCGCTGACCAACACGACGCCGCAGCAGACTTGCTGGCGCAGGCCATGGCTGCCTACGACCGTGCCCAGGTGCTGCCGCAGACGCTGCAGCGCTGCGACGCGGCCCTGGGCCAGGCTTTGCTGTGCGTGCAGCAAGGCGACCACACCGCAGCCCTTGCCACGCTGCGCTGGGTGTCTGCGTGTTGGCAGCAAGCCAACCCGGGCAGCGTGTGGCAGGCACAGGCCAGGTGGCACCTGGCGTTGGTGGAGGGGCATGCCGTCGACCCTGAAGCCGTGGCTGCGCGGGCTGCGCTGGTGGCCAGCCCGCTGCCCGCCATGCAAACCTTGGCGCGCACCTGCCCAACCTAGGGGTGAAGCTTCTGGCGGCATTTTGCGCCGGCTTGCGATTGACCTGATGCAGACGGCTCGTTCCGAGGCGTCGCACAGCAGGGAGTTCGCATGGACAAGGTTGCAGCGGCCACACCGCTCGAGGCGCAGACAAATGGGCAGACGAAGGCGCAGACACAAGCCATCGTCGCCGGCAGCCTGCTTTGGCTGCGGCCCGTGCGGGCTGACGATGCCGCGCCGCTGGGCGCCTTGTTCGGCCGCCAGTCTTTCGCCATGCGCAGGCTGCGATTCAACGGCGCCGTGTCCTTGTCGCCCGAGCGGCTGGCCGGCTGGTCGACGCCAGACGGCCGGCAGCAAGGCGCCTGGGTGGTTGAAAGCAGCGACGCGCAAGGCCAGGCGCTGTTGGTCGATGCACGCTGGGTGCGCGTCAGCGACAACGTGGCCGAGTTGGCCATGCTGGTGGACGAAGCCTGGCATCAGCGCGGCCTGGGCGCCTGGGCCCTGCAGGCGTTGCATGCGCAGGCCCACAGGGTTGGCCTGCAGCAGCTGTGCGCACGCGTTGCCCCACACAACACGCGCATGCTGCGGCTGTTGCGGCGCAGCGGCTACACGGTCAGCAGCCAGGCCGACGACGATGGCCAGACGCTGCTGCATTCGGGGAGCCTCGCATGGTCGCACTGAGCATCGGCATGCGCGCGGAGATCACACACACCGCACGCACCGCAAATACCGCACGCACCGCAAATACCGCAATTGGCGCCCATACCGCGATTGGCGCCCAGGCAGCAATCAGCGCACTTAGCGCACTTGGCGCACTGAGCGGGTTTACGGCGCCTGTCGCGCCTGCTGCGCCTGTCGCGCCTGTCCCGCACGCGCAGAGGCCTGCTCTGGCCCTGATGCACCCACCGAGCCGCCCGTCGGGCCAACCGCCGGACCCGCCGCGATTTGCGCTGGTGCTGGGCAGCGGCGGCGTGCGCATCTCTGCTGCGCTGGGTCTGGTCGAAGTACTGACGCAGGAAGGCCTGGCGCCAGACCTGGTGGTGGGCTGCAGCGCCGGGGCCTTGTTCGGTGCGCTGATTGCCGCCGGGCACCCGGCGGCCGATGCCATTAGGCTGGCTACCACACTGTGGTCGGCCGAGGTCACGCGGCGCCGTCGCTGGCGTTCCATCCCGCAGATGCTTTGGCCACGCCTGGCGCGCTTCGGGCCCGACTTCGCGCTGCGCGACGATCGCCTCGTGCGCCAGCGTCTGACGCAGGCATTCGGCGACCAGCGCCTGCAAGACCTGCCCACGGCACTGCGGGTGAGCACGACATGTGCCGACAGTGGCAGCACCGTGGTGCTGCAAAGCGGCCCGCTGGTGGCCGTGCTGCGTGCTGCGGTGGCCTTGCCTTTCATGTTTTCGCCGCAGAACATCGACGGCAAACGGCTGATGGACGGTTTCATCTCCGACCCCCTGCCCGTCAGCGCTGCAGCAGATGCGCAGGCGGTGCTGGCACTCGGCTTCGAGTCGCCGATGCCGTACCGCGTTGACGGGCCTTCTCGGCTGCTGGCGCAGATGACCTCGGCAATGACCAACAACCTGGTGCAGGCGCGACTGGCCGCGGCGCAGCGACCCCGGCTGCTGACCCTGATGCCGACGCTGCAGCGCCGCGTGGGCCTGTTCGACACGCAGGCCATGCCCTATCTGGTGGAAGAGGGCCGCCGCGCGGCGCGCCTGGCGCTGCCAGCCATCGAGCAGATGCTGGCTGGCGTCGACCGCGCGCCTGTTGCGGCCGCGTGGAAATGAGCGTCGTCCAGTCTTCAGTGCGACATCGCACCGACCCGCACCTGGCCTTGCCCACAAGCTGATTGCTCACTCAAGGAGCAAGACGCATGGCTGATGACGAAGCGAAGGGCTCCAGCCACACCGTCGACACAGACGATCTGCCCACATCTTTCGGCGTCTTCAAGCCGGTGGGCTACGTGATGATCGGTCTGCCCACGCAAGGCGAGACGGACACGCTTGTCTCGGCACTGCAGGGGGCCGGCTGGCCCAGCGGCGAGGTGCGGCAATTCATACCTCGCGAGAGCGTGGCCGAGATGGAAGCGCTGGTGGAAAACGCCGGCACCTTGGCCGGCTTCGGCTACGAGATCACGCTGTTGCGGCGCTACCTGGAGCTGGCACGTCAAGGCGAGCTCTGGCTGCTCGTGAAGGTGGATGACACCGACCATGCCACCCAGGCCGCCGACCTGGCCCGCGAGTGCGGCGCCACGCTGGCCGTGCACTACCGCTTGCTGACGGTGGAAGAGCTGATCTAGGTTTCGCGACAGCGCGGTTGCGCTGTCACGGCCCGCCCGGCGGTGTCGCTCGCGTCTTCTTCCTGGTGTTCGGTTCGCGGGCGGCTTTCTTGGCGGCCCGCTCGGCCTCTCGCAGCAACGAAGCCGCGACCCAGGCGGCGTGTTCCTCGGGAGTTTCCAGCGTCACGCGACCGATGGCGCCCGAGCGAAAGTCGTTCAGCACCGCTTCGGCGGCCTTCTGCAGGTTCAGCACCGCGCCGCTGCCGATGTAGCCACGCTGGCGTGCGATGCGCTCCAGCACATGGTCGGCCAGCATGGTGCCCAGTGTTGCAGCGTCTTCCACTTTGGCGAACTTGTAGCGTGTCGCCAGCGCTGCGGCGTAGCCGGCTTGCAGGCGTTCCAGCAGTGCCAGCGCCACTTCCTGTTCGTCGTAGGCATTGCGCCCCACCGCGCCGCTGGCGGCCAGCAGCAGGCCGCTTTCGGGCACGGTGATGCGCGGCCACAGCAGGCCTGGGGTGTCGTACAGCGTCACGTCGCTGGCCAGCGCGATGGGCTGCTCGGTCTTGGTGATGCCGGCTTCGTCACCCGTCTTCGTGGCCTTGCGTTTGACCAACGTGTTGATCAGCGTGCTCTTGCCGACGTTGGGTACGCCGCAGATGAGCACACGCAAGGGCTTGACCATGCCGCCGCGCAGCGGTGCCAGCGCGCGGCAGGCCTGCAGCAAGCGTGCGGCGGGTGCGGCTTCGCTGGCGTCCAGGCCGATGGCGCGGGTGCCGGGCAGGCTGTTGTAGTGCGCCAGCCAGGCTTCGGTGCGGGCAGGGTCGGCCAGATCCTGCTTGTTCAGCAGCTTCAGCGCGGGTCTGCCGGCCGTCAGCGCCGCCAGCAGCGGGTTGGCGCTGCTGGCCGGCAGGCGCGCGTCCAGCAGTTCGACGACGACATCGACGCCCGACTTGAAACGCTCCACCATCGCCAGGCGCGTGGTGTGCATGTGTCCGGGGAACCACTGGATGGCCATGAAGCGTTGCGCCGTGATCAGGCCGCAGGGGCCGCGGCGGCACCAGGGGCGACAGGAAGAATCGGGTCGCGAATGACTGCAGCGTGCATCGGCGGAATGCTAACCACTCGCGTTGCTTCCCCGCGTTGCATCCCTGCGTTGCATCCCCGCGTTGATCCGGCGATGCGCACAGCGATAGAGCGACGGCGTCATCGCGGTGTCACAGCCGCGTCGCAAGATCGCGGTAACCCTCAGCGTGGGCGGGGCCTGTGTGTGCGCCATGTGCGTGCCCGCTGGCCGTTGCCGCCGCGTCCGATCTCGTGAAGACTGTCAAGGGCAACGGGGACCGGATCAACCCGGAGACCTGAATCTGTCAAGGAGTTTTCATGAACGACAAACACATCTCCACCCAATTCGACTCCGAACTCGGCGGTATTTCCTCGCGGGTGCTCGAAATGGGCGGCCTGGTCGAGTCGCAAGTCATGCAGGCGGTCTACGCGCTCACCCATTCCAGCGGCGAAACCGCCAGCCAGGTGCTGCGCGCCGAAGAGCGTGTGAACCAGATGGAGATCGAGATCGACCGCGACCTCTCCACCATCATCGCGCGCCGTCAACCCACCGCGCGCGACCTGCGTCTGCTGATCGCCATCAGCAAGACCATCGGCAACCTCGAACGTGTGGGCGACGAAGCCGCGCGAATCGCACGCACGATGCAGCGCCTGATGAACAGCGGCATCAGCAGCAAGCTGCGCCTGCCGGTGGGCGACATCTCCTTCGAGGCCGAACTCGCCATCGCGCTGCTGCGCAAGTCGCTCGACGCCTTTGCGCGCCTGGACGCCACGGCAGCGCTGGAAGTGATCAAGAAAGACAACGAGATCGACGTCGAGTTCGACGGGCTGCTGCGCAAGCTGGTGACCTACATGATGGAAGACCCCCGCACCATCTCGGCCAGCATCGACCTGGTGTTCGTCGCCAAGGCCATCGAGCGCGTCGGCGACCACGCCAAGAACCTGGCCGAGCAGGTGATCTACGTCGTCAAGGGCACCGACGTGCGGCACACGCCGATGGGCGATGTCGAGTCGGTGGTGGCCTGAAAAATCAACGGAGAAAACGCACATGGCCCGCATCCTGGTTGTCGAAGACGAACCCGCCATCGCCGAGCTGATCTCGCTGAACCTGCGCCATGACGGGCACGACGTGCAGGTGGCCGGCAGTTCGCAGGACGCCGATGCCGCCATCAGGCTGGCCCTGCCCGACCTGGTGCTGCTGGACTGGATGCTGCCGGGCGAAAGCGGCTTGCAGCTCGCGCAGCGCTGGCGCCGCGATGTGCGCACGCGCGAGCTGCCCATCGTCATGCTGACCGCGCGCAGCGAAGAGCGCGACATGGTGCAGGGCCTGGACGGCGGCGCCGACGACTACTTGAGCAAGCCCTTTTCGCCCAGTGTGCTGGTGGCGCGCATACGTTCCGTGCTGCGCCGCAAGGCACCCCAGAGCCTGGACACCGCGGTGCAGATCGGCGCGTTGATGCTCGATCCGGCCACGATGCGGGTGACGGCCAACGGCGCCGTGGTGAAGCTGGGCCCCACCGAGTTCCGCCTGCTGCGCTTTCTGATGAACCACCCCGAGCGTGTGCATGCCCGCGCGCAGCTGCTGGACCGCGTCTGGGGCGACCACGTCTTCATCGAGGAGCGCACGGTGGACGTGCACGTGAAGCGGCTGCGTGAAGCCCTGGCCGCAGGCGACTGCGCCAGCATGGTGGAAACCGTGCGCGGCGCGGGCTATCGCCTGGCGCGGCCGGTAGAGGCCAGGGTCCGCGTGGCCTGAACGCCGCCGGAACGCCGCGTGAACGAAGCCTGAACGAAGCCAGAAAAGGGGCTGTCGCGTCCCGACTTAGGGTCATGGCGAGTTTGCCGTAGGCTCGCGGCATGCTTTCATCTCCGCAAAAACCTGGCTTGCATATCCGACGTCGAGTTCTCGCCCTGGGGGTTCTGGGCGTGGCCACCGCGCTACCGGCCTTCGGTCAAGCCCGGACCCTGACCGTGGCCACGGACAGCAGCCTGCTGAAAGCCATGAGCGAAGTCGCGCGCGGTTTCGAGGCCACACGGCCCGGCTTGCGCGTGGTGCTGGTGGCGGGTGAGCCCGGCGCCATGCTGGCGCAGATCGCCAACCCCGAGGCGGCCACGCGCTTCGACGTGCTGGCGGGCACCGATGCCGAAACTGCGGCCCTGGGCATGCAGCGCCGGCTTCTGCGCCCGGAAGTGCGCAGCGCCTTCGCAGGCAATGCACTGGTGCTGGTGGCGCCGCCGGCCGGGGGCATCTCCACCGTGCGGGTGGAGCGCCTGGCTGATCTGGCCCGGCCCGAGGTGCTGCGCATCGCCATCGGTCGCATCAACGATTTGCCGGTGGGCCGCTATGCACGCGAGGCCATCAACGCGCAGCGTCTGTGGCCTTCGGTGCAGCGCAAGCTGGTGCAGGCCGACAGTGGCGCCAAGGTGCTGGAACTGGTGCAGCAGGGCGATGTCGACGCCGGCTTCGTGTACGCCAGCGACGCCGCTGCGGCTGGCGCAAGCGTGCGCACGGTCGTGACGCTGCCCACCGTCACGCCCATTCGCTACGGCGCGCTGGTGGTGGCGGCCAGCCCCCAGGCCGCGCTGGCGGCTGAATTCCTGGAACACCTGCGCAGCGAGACCACGCGGGCGGTGTGGCAACGCGCCGGCCTCGCGCTGCCTTGAGCACGCAGGCATAACCCCGCTGCGCCGCGGTTCGGGGCCGGCCCGGCACACTGACTGCATGCCAACACCCGCCAACGCCGCCCTCATCGAACTGCAGGGCCTGTGCATGCACTACACCCTGGGAACGAGCCGCATCGACGTGCTGCGCGATGTCACGCTGAGCGTGGCCCCGGGCCAGAGCGTGGCCGTGGCCGGGCCTTCGGGTTCGGGCAAGACCTCGCTGCTGCTGCTGCTGGCCGGGCTGGAGAAGCCCGCGGGCGGGCGTGTGATGCTGTCGGGCACCGACCTGGCCACGCTGCACCGCGATGCCCTGGCCGACCTGCGGCGCGACCGCATCGGCATCATCTTCCAGTCCTTTCACCTGCTGCCTAGCCTGACGGCGCTGGACAACGTGGCCCTGCCGCTGCAGATTGCCGGCGACAAGCGTGCCCACGAGGCTGCGCGCCAGATGCTGCAGCGAGTGGGCCTGGGCGAGCGCCTGCAGCACTACCCGAGCCAGCTGTCAGGCGGCGAGCAGCAGCGCGTGGCCATTGCACGGGCACTGGTGCACCGCCCGCGCCTGCTGCTGGCCGACGAGCCCACGGGCAACCTGGACGACCACACCGGCGCGATGGTGCGAGAGCTGCTGTTCGAGCTGCAACGCGAGAGCGGCGCCACGCTGGTGCTGGTGACCCACGACATGACTTTTGCCGCGCGTTGCGACAGGGTGCTGCAGTTGCGCGAGGCGCAACTGCACGAATCCCCGCACGAATCCCCGCACGAAACCTCGCACGAGACTCTGCACGAGTCTCTGCACCCACCCCGGGCCCCGGCCGTGGCTGCGCCCCGTGCCCTTTCTGCTTGACCTGGCCTGGCGCGACCTGAAGAGCGGCGGCCGCCGGCTCTGGGTCTTTGCCGCCTGCCTGGTGCTGGGTGTGGCGCTGGTGGCCGGTGGCGGCGGCCTCTACCGCCAGGTGTCGGCTTCGATGCAGAACGACGTGCGCGCGCTCTTCGGCGGTGATGTCGAGGTGCGCACCGACGAACCCTTGCCGGCGGCCACGCGGGCCTGGATGGCCGAGCGCGGCACGGTCTCGCGCCTCGTCCAGCTGCGCACCATGCTGCGCACGGCCGATGGGCGCTCACAGCTCGTCGAACTGCAGAGCGTCGACGACGCCTACCCGCTGTATGGCCAGCTGACGCTTTCACCGCAGGCCCCGCTGGCCGACTTGCTGGCGGTCCGCGACGGGCAGTTCGGCATTGCGCTGGATGCCTTGCTGGCGCGCCGCCTGAACCTGACCGAAGGCGCGCTTGTGGAGGTGGGTGATGCCACGCTGCAGGTGCGCGCGCTGGTACAGCTGCAGCCCGACCGCAGCCTGCGCGCCGAATGGAGAGGCGCGCCAGTGCTGGTGGCCGAAGGCGCGCTGCAGGCCAGCGGCCTGGTGCAAGCCTTCAGCCGCGTGCAGTATCGCTACCGTGTGCGCACCGCCTTGGCGCCCGGCGGGTGGCGCAGCGCTTATCGGGCCGCGCACCCGGGCGACAACGCCGAGCTGCGCACCGTCACAGACCGCAGCGACACCGTCACCGCCGTGCTGGGGCAGATGGGCTCGGGGCTGCTGCTGGTGGGTTTTTCTGCGCTGTTCATCGGCGGGCTGGGTGTCTTCAACAGCGTCCAGGCGCACCTGAACGGCAAGCTCGGCACGCTGGCCACGCTGCGCGCGCTGGGTCTGCGTGACGGCCGCCTGGCCGCTGTGGTGCTGCTGCAGGTGCTGATGCTGGCCGTGGGCGCCAGCGCCGTGGGCGCCTTGCTGGGCGGTGCGCTGGTGCTGGGTGGCCTGCAGCTGGCGGCGGGCGTCTTGCCGCTGACGGCCAGCTGGGGCGCTCTGCTGGCGCCGCTGGCCGTGGCGATGGCCTTTGGCGTGCTGACGGCGTTGTGCTTCGCGCTGCCGGCGCTGGGCCGCGCGCTCAGCGTCAGCCCGGCGGCGCTGTTCCGCGGCATCGACGGCAGCGCCTTGCGCACGCCGCGCGGCGCCTGGGTGCTGACGGCCACCGCCGTGCTGTTGCTCCTCGTGCTGTTGGTGCAGGTGCTGCCCGACCCGCGCTTCGGCCTCGCCTTCGTGGCCGTGGCGCTGGCACTCTTGCTGCTGCTGGATGGGGTGATGCGCGGCCTGCGCTGGGGCGCAGCGCGCTTGCTGGCGTCGCGCCGCTGGCAGCCGGGCTTCGAGCTGCGGGTGGCCCTGGCCGGCTTGCAGCGCCCGGGTTCGCCCATGCGCGCGGCGCTGCTGTCGCTGGGTTCGGCGCTCACGCTGCTGGTGGCCTGCACGCTGGTGGTGGCCACGCTGCTGCGCACCGTCAACGACACCGTACCCAAGGCCGCGCCGGCACTGGTGTTCTACGACCTGCAGCAAGACCAGCTGCCACTGCTGAACGAAGCGCTGCGCGCCGCGCCCGGCCTGCAGCGGGTGCAAACCGCGCCGCTGGTGCTGGGCCGCGTGGCCGCCGTCAACGGCGATGTGCTGCGCGACAGCGGCGACAGCCGCCGCCAGCGTGCAGCGCGCAACGAGCACAAGCTCAGCCACCGCGCCGGCAACATCGACGACGTGGTGGTGACGCGCGGCGCCTGGTGGCCCGAGGCCCACCGCGGCCGCCCGCTGGTGGCGATGGAAGACCGCGAGGCCGACCAGCTCGGCCTGACGGTCGGTGACCAGCTGCGCTTCGAGATCATGGGCCAGGCCATCGAGGCCGAACTCGTGGCCATCTACGCGCAGCGGCGTTTCCAGTCGCGGCTGTGGCTGGAGGCCATCTTCAGCGACGGTGTGCTCGACCCCTTCGTCACGCGCCACGTCGGTGCCGCCTGGCTGCCGGCCGATGAAGCCATCGGCGCGCAAGACCGCCTGGCGGCGGCCGCGCCGAACATCGTCACCGTGCGCACGCAGGCGCTGCTGGACACCACGCGCGGCCTCATGGCGCGCGCCAGCGCCGGGCTGGTGGTGATTGCCGGCGCCTGCCTCGCAGCCAGCCTGCTGGTGCTGACCAGCGTGGTGGCGGCCAGCCGCGCACGCCAGGTGTACGAAGCCAGCGTGATGCATGCGCTGGGCGCGCGCATGAGCAGCCTGCAACGCGTGCTGCGCTGGGAATACACGCTGCTGGCGCTGGTGACGGCGCTCTTCGCCACCGTGCTGGGCAGCGCGCTGGCGCTGGCGCTGCTGCGCTGGCAGATGGAGCTCGATGCCACCGGCCTGCTGTGGACGGGCGCGCTGATGGCGCTGGCCGTCAGCGCCGCCAGCCTGGGCGCGGGCGCGCAGGTGTTGTGGGCGCAGATGCGGCTGTCGCCGGCCGCGCTGTTGCGCAGCGGGGCCTGAGCACGCGGGCACGCGGGCACGGGGCAAGTTCAGCACAATGCAACTCCTCATTGCTGACCGCCAACCGCAACGCCGCATGAAGCCCATCCGCAAGCTGTTGAAACTGGCGGCCCCCGCCGCCCTGCTGGTGGCGCTGGCCGCACCGTTGCTGCCCGCCTGGGCGCAGTCACAGGCCCTGGCCCCGGCCCCGGCCTCTGCGTTGACCTACCCCACCGCGCCCACGGTGGACCATGTCGACACCTACCACGGCACCCGCGTCGCCGACCCCTACCGCTGGCTGGAAGACGACAACAGCGCCGAAACGAAGGCCTGGGTTCAAGCGCAGAACGCCGTCACCGAGACGTACTTCGCCGCCATGCCGCAGCGCTTGCCCACGCGCCAGCTCTACACGGCGATGTTCAACTTCGAGCGCTTCGGCGTGCCCTTCAAGGAAGGCGGCCGCTATTTCTGGATGCGCAACGACGGTCTGCAGCAGCAGGCCGTGCTCTACACGGCCACGTCGCTGACGGCCACGCCCACCGTGGCGCTGGACCCGAACACGCTCAGCAAGGACGGCACCGTGGCGCTGACCGGCACCGTGCCCAGCCGCGACGGCAAGCTGCTGGCCTACGGCGTGGCCAAGGCCGGTTCCGACTGGCAGACCTGGCGCGTGCGCGACCTGGCCAGCGGCAAGGACCTGCCCGACACCATCGAGTGGGTGAAGTTCAGCACCGCCAGCTGGACACCCGACGGCCAGGGCTTCTTCTACTCGCGCTACGACCCACCGAAGCCGGGCATGGCGCTGAGCGGCGCCAACTTCTTCCAGAAGCTCTACTACCACCGCCTGGGCACGCAGCAGTCGGCCGATGTGCTGGTGGCCGAGAACGCGGCCGACAAGGAATGGGGCTTCAGCGTGAGCGTCAGCGACGACGGCCGCCTGGCTTTCGTCCACGTGTGGAAGAGCTCGGGCCGCCGCAACGGCCTGATGCTGCTGCCGCTGGAAGACGGCGCCTACCGCGGTGCCAAGCCGCAGCCCTTGACGCTGGCCTTCGATGCGCAATACCTGCCGCTGGTGCTGGACGGCGACCGCCTGGTGGTGCGCACCGACCGCGGCGCGGCCAACGGCCAGCTGGTGGCGGTGGACGTGCGCAAGCACCTCGGCCAGCCGGTGTCTGAACCGCAGTGGCAGACCGTG
>JBBSCV010000018.1:0-21359 GCA_038249925.1 Burkholderiales bacterium | reverse complement strand
TTTGCTGTAGACCCACAGGCGGCGGCCGTCCAGCGCGTCGAAAGCGTGCACGACGCGGTCGACCCCCATCACGAAGACCCGTTCGCCGGCGACGAATGGAGGCGTCACCACCGCCGAGGGCACACGCTTGCGCCACACCTCGCGGCCGCCATCGAAAGTGACGACCTCGTTGCCGCGCGTCACCACGCTCGTGAAACGCCCATCGCTGCCGACACCGGCAGCGATGGCGCCGCCGGCACTGGCACGCCACAAGCTGGCACCGCTGTCCGCCTGCAGGGCCACCACGTCACCGCTGCCCGAGGCCACGTAAACGACACCGTCGTGCACGGTAGGCACCAGCGGAAAACCGATGCTGCCGATTCGCGCTTCCCAGACCTGACTGGCCGCGATCTTCGGCGTGAAGGTCTGCAGCGGCGTCGGCTTGGGCTTGTCGGCGGCGCAGCCTGCCAGACCGAACGCCACGATCAGTCCCAACGTTGCGACCGGCCACCGCATCACGCCGCGAAGACCGAGAAGTCGCATCACTTCGCGGCCCCGGAGGCTGCGGGGCTCGGCGCCGAAACGGCTGCTGCCACACCGGGCGCGGCGCCCACCGATGTGAGCTTGGCCTCGATCAGCCGGCGGTAGTCCACCTTGGGGTCCATCGAGGCATAGGCGGCCTGCCAGGCGCTGCGCGCCTCGTCCTTCTTGCCCTGGGCCATCAGCACGTCGCCGCGGCGGTCGGCCACCAGCGCCGTGAATTCCGGCGACTTGGAGGCATCCAGCACCTTCACCGCTTCGTCGAACTGCTGGGCATCGGCCAGCACCGCGGCCAGGCGCAGGCGCGCGATGCTGCGGATTTCTTCCTCGGCGCCGTTCTCGGCCACCCAGGTCAGCGTGGCCTTGGCGGCGTCGGCCTGGCCCTTGCCCACTTGAAGCTTGGCCGCGGTGAGGCCGCCCTGCTGGGTGATGGAAACCTTCGGGAAACGCTGCTGCATGTCGGCGAAAACGCGCGCCGTCTTTTCGGCGTCGCCGGCTGTAGCGGCGCGGTCGAGGTCCTCGAACATCGCGCCGGCCTTCAAGGCCTGCTCACGCTGCCAGTAGTTCCAGCCATTCCAGGCGGCGAATCCGCCCAACACCAGAATCAGCGTCCAGGTGATCAGATTGCCCTGTTTTTTCCAGAACGCCTTGAGCGAGTCGAGTTGTTCCTGCTCTTCCAGGTTGAGTTGTGTGGCCATGGCTGCGGGGCGCCTGATATGAGAGAAGTTCAGTGGAAAAAAGAGTGCGCGATTATGCGGTGCGCAACTCGGCGGCCCAGGTGGCAGCGTCTGCCAGCCTGCGCGCAGTTTGTGATGCGGCAGCGTCGCGCAGCGGCTTCACGGCCACTTCACCGCGCGCCATCTCTTCAGCGCCAAAGACCAGAGCCCAGCGTGCGCCGCTGGCGTCGGCCTTCTTGAACTGCGACTTCATGCTGCCGCCACCACCATTCAGCACCACGGCCAGGCCTTGCGCACGCAGCGTCTCCAGCAGCGGCATCACCAGCGGCAGCGCGGCGAGATCAGGCACGACGGCATAGGCGTCCGGCGCCGCGGCAGGGCTCTGCAGGTTCAAGGCCTCCAGCAGCAGCAACAGCCGCTCGATGCCCAGGCCGAAGCCCACACCCGGCGCGGGTTTGCCGCCCAGCTGTTCGATGAGTTGGTCGTAACGCCCACCGCCGCACACCGTGGCCTGCGAGCCGAGGTGCGGCGTGACCCACTCGAAGACGGTGAGGTTGTAATAGTCCAGGCCGCGCACCAGACGCGGGTTGATGCGGTAGGCCAGGCCGGCTGCGTCCAGCACCGCGCGCAGCGCGTTGAAGTGCGCCAGCGAGCCTTCGCCCAGGAAGTCCATCAGCCGAGGTGCGCCGTCCACCAAGGCCTGCAAGGCCGGGTTCTTCGTGTCCAGGATGCGCAAGGGGTTGGTAAGCAGGCGACGCCTGGCCTCTTCATCCAGATGCGCGTTGTGGCTTTCGAAGTAGCTGATGAGCGCTGCGCGGTGTGCCTTGCGCTCATCGGGCTGGCCCAGGCTGTTGATCTCCAGCATCACGTCGATGCCTTCTTTCAGCCCCAGCTCGCGCCACAGCGCGCGCACCATCAATATGAGCTCGGCATCGACGTCGGGGCCGTTGTGGCCGAAGGCTTCGACGTCCAGCTGATGGAACTGGCGATAGCGGCCTTTCTGCGGGCGCTCGTGGCGGAACATCGCGCCCATCTGCCAGACCCGCAGCGGTCCGTTGTACAACGCGTTGTGCTCGTTGATGGCCCGCACCATGCCGGCCGTGGCCTCGGGGCGCAGCGTGAGGCGGTCGCCGTTCATGCTGTCCTCGAACGAATACATCTCTTTCTCGACGATGTCGGTCACCTCGCCCAGGCCGCGCACGAACAGCGCGGTGGGCTCGACGATGGGCGTGCGCAGGCCTCGGTAGCCGTAGCGTGCCAGCAAGCGGCGCACGGTGTCTTCGAACCACTCCCAGCGCGCTGAATCAGC
This sequence comes from Burkholderiales bacterium, assembly GCA_038249925.1. Lineage (GTDB taxonomy): Bacteria > Pseudomonadota > Gammaproteobacteria > Burkholderiales > Burkholderiaceae_C > Rubrivivax. Next base: position 18,854 of record JBBSCV010000018.1, on the reverse strand, counting down.
GGGCAGGACGTCGTTCATGCCTTTGACGGCAGTCAGTTTTTCAGCCATGGAAGGTGCGGCGCAGCAGCGCGCCGTGAAAGCGTAAGGGTGGCGGTTCGCAGCGCTGGCAGCAGCGTCAATGCGGGGCCGGGACGCTGCCGAACCGGCGCTCGATGTAGCTCTCGACGAGCTGGTGGAACTCGTGGACGATGCCCTCGCCGCGCAGCGTCATGGCCTTCTCGCCGTCGATGTACACCGGCGCCGCCGGTGCCTCGCCCGTGCCGGGCAGGCTGATGCCGATATCGGCATGTTTGCTTTCGCCGGGGCCGTTGACGATGCAGCCCATCACGGCGACTTTCATCGTCTCCACACCCGGGTACTTGGTCTTCCACACCGGCATCTGCGCGCGCAGGTAGTCATCGATCTGCTTGGCCAGTTCCTGGAAGGTGGTGCTGGTCGTGCGGCCACAACCCGGGCAGGCCGTGACGCTGGGGTTGAAGCTGCGCAGGCCCAGGCTCTGCAGTATTTCGGCCGCCACCACCACCTCTTGGGTGCGCGCCTCGCCAGGCTGCGGCGTCAGGCTCACACGGATGGTGTCGCCAATGCCCTCCTGCAGCAGGATGGACAGCGCCGTGGCACTGGCCACAGTGCCCTTGGTGCCCATGCCGGCTTCGGTCAGGCCCAGGTGCAGCGCATAGTCACAACGCCGCGCCAGCGCGCGGTAGACGCTGATGAGGTCCTGCACGCCGCTGACCTTGCAGCTGATGATGATGTTGTCAGGGTTCAGACCGATCTCACGCGCGTGCTCGGCCGAGCTCAGCGCGCTTTGCACCAAGGCCTGGTACATCACCTGCTTGGCATCCAGTGGCGCGACGCGGCGCGCGTTCTGGTCCATCAGGTCTGACAGCAGTTCCTGGTCGAGGCTGCCCCAGTTCACGCCGATGCGCACCACCTTGTCGTACCTGGCGGCGGCCTCGATCATTATCGCGAACTGGCGGTCGCGCTTGTCGCCCTTGCCCACGTTGCCAGGGTTGATGCGGTACTTGCTCAGCGCCTGCGCCATGGCCGGAAAATCGGTGAGCAGGCGGTGCCCGTTGTAGTGGAAGTCGCCCACCAGCGGCACGTTCACACCCATGCGGTCGAGCTGTTCACGCACATGCGGCACGGCCTCGGCGGCCTCTGGCGTGTTCACGGTGATGCGCACCACCTCGCTGCCGGCCTGCGCGAGTTCCTTGCACTGGATGGCGGTGCCGATGGCGTCCACCGTGTCGGTGTTGGTCATGCTCTGAATGCGCACCGGCGCATCGCCGCCGATCGTGACCACGTGCTCTCCCCAGGCCACGCGCGCCTGGCGCGAACGGCGCTTGGCCGGCTGCGCGGCCTCGATGATGTCCACAGCTTCGGGTTCGTTCATGGCGGGTCTCGTTGACGGTTTCGCTTGGAGAAGATCAGCGCAAACAAGCGCAAATCAGCGCAACTCCACGCGCGCCACATTGTCGCGCGTGCTCGGAGCCAGATCGACCGGCTTGCCGCGAAAGCCCAGCTGCGTGACGGCCGCATTGCCGATCACCAGCCGCATCGGCAGGCTGCCGTCCAGCCCGACACTCTCGCCCGGCTGCACGGTGCGTGACAACAGCAACTGGCCGCGCGCGTCGCGCACTTCCACCCAGCTGGCTTCGCTGGTGCGCAGTTGCACGAGGCCGCTGGGTGCGGCGGACGTTGTGGATGTTGCGGGTGTTGCGGGTGTTGCGAGTAACGTGGACGAAGCGGTCGCGGCTGCAGGCTCGCTGGCGGCAGGCTCCTGGTTCTGCGCCGCAAACACGGTTTCGACCATCGCCGGAGCAGCCGTCGCGGATGCCGGCAGCGCGGCGCTGGCGGGCTGCGGTACGACGTCGGTCGACAGCGCGGAAGCGGACGCAGAGACAGGTGCCGACGCTGATGAAGTTGCGGGCAATGTGGCCGGTGCCGGCCCCCCGCGCATCAGAGACCACCAGTCCGCCGGCGCCAGCCACACGGCCACTGCCGCGAGCACCAGCGCCGCTGCCGCCCAGACCATGGGCCGCATGACCACCACCGCCGAGCCCGGCTCTTCACGGCCCGGCCGTTCGCGAAAGGGTGTGTTCAGGCTGCCGTGGGCGGGCATGAGTGCCACCGTCGGCGCGGGCGGCAGCAGGTCGAGCACCGGGCGCGCATCGACCTTCAGCGTGCGGCAGACGGTCTGCGCCAGGGCACGGGTGAAAGTGGCATCAGGAAGTTCGTCGTAGCGGTCGCCTTCCAGTGCCTCGAGCTTGCGCTGAGCCACCTTGATGGCTGCTGCCAGCGCAGCGATGTGAAGACCCTGTTTTTCTCGTGCGGCGCGCAGCAGGCTGCCCGCCGTGGCTGCGCCCGGCTGGGGCTCACTCATCGAATCGCCCTCTCTCGTACTGCAGCACTTCGGCCGACTCGGGGAAGCGCTCCTGCATCTTGCGCCCGATCTCCTGCACGCCCTGGATGTTGCCCAGCCGGCGCTCGATGCGCGCTGCCAGCCACAGGCTCTGGGCGCTGCTCAGTTCGGGTTGGGTGTTGATGCGCGCGATGTAGAAGCGTGCACGCTCCAGTTCGCCACGGCGCAACAGCACATCGCTGAGGTTGTAGGCCGTGACAGGATTGCTGGGGTCCAGCTCGAAAGATCGCGACAAGGAACGTTCGGCTTCGGCCCAGCGCCCGGCGCGGGCCTGGCACACGCCTTGGGCGAGCAGCGTGCGCACGGCGTCGCGGTACTGGGGCTGGAGCAGCGCGTTGCTGAACTGCGCGTCGGCCTCGTTCCAGCGCTGCTGCTGGCACAGAAACCAGCCGTAGTTGTGCATGGTGTTGCCATCACGCGGGCCCAGCTGCAAGGCGCGTTGGAACGCCCGATCGGCCAACGGCAGGTCGCCCTTGGCGGAGTAGGCCAGGCCCTGCAGGTTGAAGGCCTCGGGCAAGTCGCCCTTGAAGGCCAGCGCGCGCTTTACCTCTTCAAGTGCCGTGTCGTGCTGGCCACGGGCGAGGTAGAGCCCGGCCAGCTCCAGGCGCACGCGCGCACGCTTTTCCAGATCGGCCGGCTCGTTGGAGGGCTTGACCTCGCGCACCTCGGCGCCCGTGCGGCTGTTGGTGGTGGTGGTGACGCAGCCGGCCAACAGGCTTGTCAGCGTCACGAGCACCAAAGGGGCCAAAGGGGCCAACGGGGCCAGCACATCCAGAGCGGGCCGAAAGTTCTTCTTCATGCCCGGCTTCCGTTCACCGCGATGGGGATCACTGCGCGTTGCATCTCGCGCTGTTGCGCCAAGCGAACTCGCGCATTGGTGCGGTCCTGCACCTCGCCGGCCAGTTGACCGCAGGCGGCGTCGATGTCGTCGCCGCGCGTCTTGCGCACGGTGGTGACGATGCCTGCCGCCTGCAACACCTGCGCGAAGGCCTGCACGCGTTCACGCGAGGAACGCAGAAGGCCCGAGGCCGGGAAGGGGTTGAAGGGAATCAAGTTGATCTTGCAGGAGATGCGGTGTTTCAACAGCCGCACGAGTTCGTCTGCAAGCTCTGGCGTGTCGTTCACGCCGTCGAGCATGCAGTACTCGAAGGTGATGAAGTCGCGCGGTGCGCTCTGCAGGTAGCGCGAGCAGGCGTCCAGCAGTTCGTCGATGGGGTACTTGCGGTTCAGCGGCACGAGGTGCTCGCGCAGCGCGTCGTTGGGGGCGTGCAAGGACACGGCCAAGGCCACCGGGCAATCTTCGCGAAGGCGATCGATCATCGGCACCACGCCCGAGGTCGACACCGTCACACGTCGCCGCGACAGCCCATAGGCGTGGTCGTCGAGCATCGTGCGCAGCGCCGGCAGCAGCGCCGCGTAGTTCTGCAGTGGCTCGCCCATGCCCATCATCACGACGTTGTCGATGGCTCTTTCGCCTTCCTTCAGGCCCAGGGTCTGGCGCATCCGGTGTTCGGCAAACCACAGTTGCGCAACGATCTCGCCGGTGCCGAGGTTGCGGCTGAAGCCCTGGTGCCCGGTGCTGCAGAAACGGCAGCCCACCGCACAGCCCGCCTGCGAAGACACACACAGCGTGCCGCGGTCGGTTTCGGGGATGAAAACGGTTTCCACCGCGTTGCCGGCGCCGACATCGAAAAGCCACTTGGTGGTGCCGTCAGCGGAAACGTTTTCGCTGATCAACGTCAGGCCGCGCACCTCGGCAGCACCCGCCAGCTTGCTGCGCAAGCTCTTGGCCAGATCGGACATTTGCTCGAAGTCGGACTGGCCCTTCTGGTGCATCCAGCGGTACAGCTGAACGGCGCGAAAGCGCTTCTCGCCCAAGCTGGCGCAGAAGGCCGCCAAACCCTCGATATCGAAGTCGAGAAGGTTGACGGCCATCGCGTGCTTCAGCGGCTGTAGACGTTCATGCCGGGAAAGAAGAACGCGATCTCGGCCGCGGCGGTCTCTGCGGCATCGCTGCCATGCACGGCGTTGGCGTCGATGCTGCCGGCAAAGTCGGCGCGGATGGTGCCCTTCTCGGCCTTCTTCGGGTCGGTCGCACCCATCAGGTCTCGGTTCTTCAGGATCGCGCCTTCACCTTCCAGGGCCTGGATCATCACCGGCCCGCTGATCATGAAACTGACCAGATCGTTGAAGAAAGGGCGGGCCTTGTGCACGGCGTAGAAGGCCTCGGCCTCGCCGCGAGACAGGTGCGTCATCTTCGCAGCGACGACCTTCAGGCCAGCGCCTTCGAAGCGCGCGTAGATCTGCCCGATCACGTTCTTGGCCACGGCGTCGGGCTTGATGATCGAAAGGGTGCGCTCGGTGGCGGATGTAGTGGCCATGATGAAAAGTTCTCCTGAATCAACGACTTGGCAAAGCTTTTGATTGTAGCGTGAGGCCGAGGCTTGGCGATGACGTCAACGGGACCCGCTGCGGCCGCCACGCGGGCCGCCGCGACCCGGGCCGCCGGCACCGCCACCGCCACCACCGCCGCCCGAACCGCCGCCTGAGCCTCCGCGCCGGGGACCCCCGCGACCACCGCCGCCTTTTCCCTTGTTCAGAAAGGCGTTGGCGCCGATGTAGCCCACGGCGCTCTGCATCGGGTCGGGCGCGCGATTGGGGTCGCCCCCGCCCTTCTTGGGCCCACCGGCACGGCCACTGCGGCCACCGCGATTGCCTGGCCCCGGGCCGCCGGTTCCGCTGCCTCCAGCACCGAAGCCGCCACCACCGCCGCCGCCGCCCGAGAAGCGCTTGTCGTAGGTCTGCTGCAGCGGGTTCGGAATCGGGCCGTCTTCGGGAATGTCGCGCTGCGGGTAACGGTCGCGCTGCAGCGCGCGTTTGTCGTAGGTCTGTTGCAGCGGGTTCGGAATCGGGCCGTCCTCCGGCATTTCGCGCTTCTTCGCGCGTTCTTGCTGGATGGCGCGTTTGTCGAAGGTCTGCTGCAAGGGGTTCGGGATGAAACCGACGTCGCCACCCTCGCCCCGCGGGGGGCGCGGTTCACGCGGCGGCCGGGGCTCGCGGGGCGGCCGCTGCGGAACAGGACCGGCGGATTCGGGGCGCGGGCCGCGGTCGCCCTCTGGCCGAGGACCGCGTTCGCCTTCAGGCCGCGCCACGCGATCGATGTCCTGCCGTGGGCCACGATCGGCGTCGTCACGCCGTCCCTTGCCGCCACGCCGGTTGCGGCCACGGCGGCCAGCGCCCTCGCCTTCGCCCTCACGCGGCGGGTGTTGCGGCAGCTGCGAATGCGGCGGTCGCGTCGGCGCGGCACCCTCACCCGCAACAACAGCTGCGGCTTCGGGGCGCGGTCCGCTGGCCAGGCGACGCAGGTTGCGCAGGTCGTGTTCGTCGAGATCGACCCAGACACCGCGCTTCAGCCCGCGCGGCAGCACCACGCTGCCGTAGCGAATGCGGATGAGCCGGCTGACAGCATGGCCCACCGCTTCGAACAGGCGCCGCACCTCGCGGTTGCGACCTTCGGTGATGACGCAGCGGTACCAGTGGTTGACACCTTCGCCGCCACCGTCTTCGATGCTCTTGAAGGCGCAGCGCTGGCCGTCGATGTCCACACCTTCCAGCAGCCTGGCCTTGGCATCGGCGTTGAGCACGCCCAGCGAGCGCACCGCGTACTCGCGTTCGACGCCGAAGCGCGGGTGCATGAGCTGGTTGGCCAGTTCGCCTGAGGTGGTGAAAAGCAGCAGGCCTTCGGTGTTGATGTCGAGCCGGCCCACGCTCTGCCACTTGCCTTGCTGCAAGCGCGGCAGACGGCGGAAGACGGTGGGGCGTTGCTGCGGATCGTCATGAGAGACCACCTCACCGGCGGGCTTGTGATAAGCCAGCACCCGCGGCGGTGGCGGCGCGATGCGGTAACGCACCGGCTTGCCGTCCAGCGCGATTCGATCGCCGAAGCTGACGCGCTGGCCGACGTGGGCAGGCTCGCCGTTCACCGTGAAACGCCCTTCGGCGATCATGTTCTCGAGATCGCGGCGTGAACCCACGCCCGCCTGCGCCAGTACCTTGTGCAGCTTGGGGGCATCCGCCTCGGCGGCCAGCACACGCTTGGAGGCGCTGTCGGCATCGCTGATTTCCTCGTCGCCGGAACTGTCGCCGCTGACGACGTCAGGCGATGTGGCACCTGCGGCATCAGCGGTATCAGCGGTATCAGCCGTATCAGCGACATCCGAAGTATCGCCAGTGGGGTCGATGTCGAACTCGCCGGCCAGCACTTGCGCAAACACCTCTTCGGCAACGGGCTGAGCAGCACGCGCAGGCGCAGAGCCCGCGAGGACGCCTTCGCCCTCTTCACCCGCAGCGGCACCATCGCGGGCGCCGCCACGCCGGCCGCGACGGCGGTTGCGCCCGCGGCGGCCACTTTCTTCGCCGCCAGAGTTGGCTGCATCAGTGCCGGACGCGTCATTGCTGGAAGCGGCATGGCTGTCTGCGCTGGCTTCACCCGGTGTGTCGGCGCCAGTGCCAGTCGCTTCGCGAAGGTGCTGTGCATCCACTGCAGCAGTTGGCGAAGGGGCTTGTGGCTCCGTGGCCACCGTTGCAGCATCCTCCTCCGGCTTGGTGGCCGTGGCGGTACGTCGACGGCGCGGGGCGGGAGCGGGAGCGGGAGTCTCGACTCCGCTTGCCGACTCTTCGGCCGGCGCTGTCGCTGCCTCCGCTGCCAGCGGGTCGGCCTCGGCAGCCGTCTTGCGGGGCGCGCGCTTGCGTTTGGGCTTCTCGGCCGCGGCCGCTGGGCCCGCGTCGGCGTCGGGAATCTCGGGCAGGTCGGTGTCGGAAGAGTTCATGCGGGCTTGTCGTTGGAAGTGGGGACTGCGGCTTCTACGGCCGCCGGGGGTGCGCCTTCTTCGGGCGCGACGTCGTTATCAGAATGGGTCTCAGGGCCGGGGTCAGGCATTGAGGCAAGTGCCAGATCAGGCGCCAGATCAAGCATGGCGGTCGATGCGGGTTCAGGCATTTCCAGCCGTGCGGACTCGGATTCGAGCAGCAAGCTGCCCTGGCCCTCGTCAGCCAGCAGGTCGGGCAGAAGATTCAACGCTGCCAGAGCATCGGCAGACCTCGCGGCGGCCTCGGCGCCGTCTATCGGGGGCAGTTGGTCCAGGCTGGCCAGACCCAGGTCGTCGAGAAAATGCTTTGTCGTGGCATACAGCGCCGGCCGGCCTGGGGCTTCCCGGTAGCCGATTGCGTCTATCCAGCCGCGGTCTTCCAGCTGCTTGACGATCTGGCTGCTGACGGTCACGCCGCGAATGTCTTCAATGTCGCCGCGCGTCACCGGTTGGCGGTAGGCCACGATGGCCAGGGTCTCCATGGCAGCACGCGAGTACTTCGGTGGCTTTTCCGGGTGCAAGCGGTCGAGAAAAGGGCGCAGTTCGGGCCGGCTCTGGAAACGCCAGCCACTGGCCAGCGCGACCAGTTCGACGCCACGGTCCTGCCAGTCCGTCACGAGTTCGTCCAACACACGGCGCAAGGTGTCTGCGCCCAGCTCGCCATCGAACAAGGCTTTCATCTCGCCCATCGGCAATGGGGCACTGGCGCAGATCAGCGCCGTTTCGAGGACACGTTTGGCCTCAGCTGTATTCATCGCCTGCGTTGGGTGTGGCCATGGCCCGGGGCCAAGGTCTCAAGGTTCGTCCGAAGAGTCGGGGGGCCGCGCAGCCGACCAAGTCGGGGCGCGGGCTGAACCCGGTGCGGCGGAGCCGGGAGCCAGGATCGGTGCAGCGGGTCGAACAGGCGCGGTACGCGGTAACGTGCGGCGGCTCTGTGATTTCGGCGAATTGTAGCCCCGTCGCGCTTCTTGCCGCCAAGTCCTGCCGCCAAGCAGTTGTTGCGCAGACGTTGCGCTAGCGGTTGACCTCCTGCCAGGCCTGTTCGAAGTCGAGCGGCGGCGGGCATGCAAATGCCAGCGGCTGGCGGGTGATGGGGTGAGCCAGGCTCAGCTCGGCGGCATGCAGGGCCTGGCGCTGCAGACCCAACATGGGCTTGCCGCCGTAGACGGCATCGGCCACCAGCGGATGGCCTTTCCACGCCAGGTGCACGCGGATCTGATGAGTGCGGCCGGTGTGGAGGGTGCAGCGCAGCGCGGCCACGCTGCCTTGCTCGTCTTCGTGCGCAGCCAGAACCTGCACATCGGTGCGCGCAGGCTTGCCGCTGGCTACCACGGCCATGCGCACACGGACCGCAGGGTCGCGGCCTATCGGGGCTTCGATGCTGAACTCGGGCTGATTCGGCACGCCGTGAGCCAGCGCCAGGTAGCGGCGGCTGACCACGCGTGCTGCGATGTCGCGCACCAGCGCCGTCACCGCCGGCAGGCTCTTGCCCACCATCATCACCCCCGAAGTGTCCTTGTCGAGCCGGTGCACGATGCCGGCACGCGGCAAACGGGCCGCAGCCGCGTGGTGGGCCAGCAGCCCGTTGAGCAGCGTGCCCGACCAGTTGCCCGGGGCCGGGTGCACCACCAGACCGGCGGGCTTGTTGATGACCAGGAGGTGCTCGTCCTCAAAAAGCAGCTGCAGTGCCATCGGCTGTGGGCGGAAAGCTCGGCTCTCGTCGGTGGGCACGAGTTCCAGCTGCAGCCGCTGCCCACCGCGAACTCGGCGCGAGGCCGCACCGCCTGCGGCACCGTCCACCTGCACGTGGCCACGCTCCAGCAGCTGCTGCAGATGGCTGCGCGAGAACTCGGGCGCCAGCGCCACCAGCAGCTTGTCCAGGCGCTCGCCGTGCTGTGCAGGGCTGACCACCGCGGTGCGAATTTCCGGTTCCGCATCGGGCGCATGCGTGTTCGCGTCCGTGCTTGCGTCCGTGCTTGCGTCGTCAGGCCCTGCGGCACTGTCTTGGACGTCGGGGTCGACGAGGGGGGGCTCCCTATAATCGGCGCCTTCTTGCACGATCGGCACCTTTCCTGATGAGCCTTTTTCTGATGCGTCGCCCGATATGGCGCGGAACCTGGCGGCTGGCACTTGTCAGCCTGGTGGCAGTGGCCTCGCAATTGGCCGGCTGTGCGAGCGCACCCAAGGAAGAATCGGTAGAAGCCACTGCCGAAAGATTGTACAAAGATGCCCGCGAAGACATGCTCGGCGGCACCTTCGAACGTGCCATCAAGACCCTGGAACGTGTCGAAAGCCTGGCGGCGGGTTCGCTGCTCGGCCAACAAGCCCTGCTCGACACCGCGTACATCCACTGGCGCAGCGGTGAGCGCACCGAAGGCCTGGCAGCCATCGACCGCTTCATCAAGCTGAACCCTTCGAGCCCGGCTCTGGATTACGCGCTGTATCTGCGCGGCGTGATCAACTTCAACGACAACCTCGGCCTGCTCGGCAACCTGGCCCGGCAAGACCTGTCTGAGCGCGACCAGAGCGCTTCGCGCGAGTCTTTCCAGTCATTCAAACAGTTGGTCGACCAGTTCCCGCAGTCACGCTACGCGCCGGATGCGAAGGCGCGGATGAATTTCGTCATCAATTCGTTGGCCAGCTACGAGGTGCATGTGGCGCGCTACTACTTCCGCCGTGGTGCCTACGTGGCAGCGGCGGCGCGTGCGCAACAGGCCGTGGTCGAGTACCAGCAATCGCCGGCCGCCGAGGAAGCCCTGCACATCATGATGCAGAGCTACGACAAGCTGCAGCTCGCGGGCCTGCGCGACGACACCGAGCGCGTGCTGCGCAAGAACTTCCCCAACAGCAGCTTCCTCGGCCTGGGGACTGCACTCGCCCCCAAACCCTGGTGGCGCTTCTGGTGAACCAGTAGCGGGCAGTCAGCCGGCCTGCGAAGTTTCCTTCGCGCTCAGTGTGCTGCGGCCAGTTCGCCCAGCCAGGAGAGGGCTTCGGCCTCTTCCTTCAGCACGCCCATGGGCGGCAGCGCAGCGATCAACCGACGACCGTAGCCCATCTGCCGCACGCGGGGGTCGCACAGCACGAGCAGGCCGCGGTCGCTTTCCGTGCGAATCAAACGGCCCGCCCCCTGCTTCAGTGACACCGCGGCCTCGGCCACGAAATAGTCCTCGAAGGGGTTTCGCCCTTGTTCACGCAGCTGCTTCACGCGCGCTTCGACCAAGGGGTCGCCAGGCGGCGGGAACGGCAGCTTGTCGATCAACACGCACTGCAGCGCGTCGCCGGGCATGTCTATGCCCTCCCAGAAGCTGGCTGAACCCACCAGCACGCTGCCGCGGCCGTCGCCGAAACGCTGCAGCAGCGCGCGTCGGGGCTCCGTGCCCTGCACCAGCACCGTGAGTTCGTGGCCGAGCTCCAGGGCCTGCGCCTTCAGGGCATCTGCCACCAGCGGCAGCACGCGCAATGTGGTCGTCAGCACGAAGGTGCGGCCGCCCAGAGCCACCGCGCAGCGTGCCGCCAGCGCACCCACCGCTGCCGGGTGGCCGGCCGCATTGGGCAGCGGCAGGCGTGGCGGCACCCACACGCGTGCGTTCGCAGCGTAGTCGAATGGGCTGCCCACACGCAGGCGTTGGGCGTCTTCCAGGCCCGTGGTGGCGGTGAACCAGCTCAAGCCTTCGTCATCACCCAGCGTGGCCGAGGTGAATATCCACGCCTTGGAAGAGGCCGCACGCTGCTGGGTGAGCATGTCGCGGATGTCCAAAGGCGACTCCACCAACCGCGCCTGCTGCGGCGTGAGATCGACCCACCTCACCTGCCCGGCCGCCGCGTCTTGCGCGAAGCGCCTGGCCAGCGTGGCCAGCGCACGTGCACGCTGCTCGAGCTTCGGGAATTCGGGCGTGGTTTCGGCCACGGCAGCCGCCGCCGCAGCTGCCGCCAGCGCTGCATCTGCCAAACCGCGCAGCGGCTCCAGCAGCTCATCGGCACGTTCTTCCCAGCGCAGCTTCAGCGTGCCGCGCACTTCACGGTGCGTGCCTGCTGCGGCCAGGCGAAGCTCACGCGAAGCTCGTTCCACGTCAAGCTGAAGATCAGCCCAGGGCTGCAGGCCGCGTGCATGTTGCAGGCCCGCGGCCAGCAGGTCACGCCCCAGTTCCAGCGCCACGCCCGTGGCCAGCGTGGTACCCAGGAACTGCACGCCCGCTTCCACCAGCTGATGGGCTTCGTCGAAGACGGCCGCGTCCACCGTGGGCAGCAACTCGGCCACGCCGCTGTCGCGCAGCGCCAGATCGGCGAAAAAAAGATGGTGGTTGACGACGACCAGGTCCGCCGCCATCGCTTCACGACGCGCCTGCATGACATGGCAGTTGCGGTGCTCAGGGCACTCGGTGCCCAGGCAGTTCTCGCGCGTGCTGGTGACGAGCGGGATGACGGGTGAACGCTCATCCAGACCTTCGATTTCGGCCAGGTCACCGCTGCGGGTGCCCTGCGCCCAGATCGCCACGCGGTTCAAGGCGCGCAGCGCGAAACGGTCGGGCAGCTGCCCGCTCACTTGCGCCTGCTGCAGGCGCCAGCGGCACAGGTAACTGGCCCGGCCTTTCAGCAACGCCAGGCGCAACGGCACCTTCAGCGCTTCGGCCAGACGCGGCAGATCGCGCAGGAACAACTGATCCTGCAAACTCTTCGTGGCGGTGCTGACCAGCGCACGTTTGCCGGACAGCAGCAGCGGCACGAGGTAGGCGAACGTCTTGCCCACACCGGTGCCGGCCTCGGCCACCAACGTGCCACGCGTCTGCACGGCGTGCGCAATCTGCGCTGCCATCTGGTCTTGTTGCGGTCTGGGCAGAAAGCCAGGATCGGCACGCGCCAGCGGCCCATCGACCGCAAAGGCCCGCGCCACCGCTTTCGCCAGAGCCTCTCCGCGTTCGGGGTTCACGCCGGCTCGGGGGGGCTGAGTTGCACTTCCAGGCGCGTGATGTGGTCGCGCAGCAGCAGGCGGCGCTTCTTCAACCGGCGCAGCACGAGGTCGTCGGTCGACCTGTCTGACCGGTTGCGGTCGATGAGGTCGTCCAGGTCGGCATGTTCGATGCGCATCTCGATGAGGCGGCGCTGCGGGGAATGCAGGTTCTCGTCCATTGCTGCACGTTGGGGGGCGGGGGCCGAGTTTATATTCGGACGATGCCCACCCCAGTCGCTTCGTTCCGCTTCAGCGCCGCCACCGGCCTGCACCGAGGCGACCGCGCCTACCAGCAGGACCAGGTCGAGATCATTGCTCACCCGAAGGTCACCGGCTCGGTGCTGGCCTTGGTGGCCGACGGCATGGGCGGCAAGAGCGGCGGGCGCAAGGCCGCCGACCAGGTGCTGATGACGGGGCGCCAGATCTTCGAACGCTTCGTTCCGACGAGCGACGAAGCCGCGGAGATGCTGCGTCAGGTGGTTCTCGAATCGCACCTGATGATCAAGCTGACGGCGATCACGTCTGAAGAAGAGCCGCACAGCACCGTGGCCGCGTTTTGCGTCTCGCCCACGCTGGCATGCGACGTGGCGCACGCGGGCGACTCCCGCGTTTACCACTTCCGCGGCGCTGAAATGATGCGTCGCACGGTGGACCATTCGTTCGTGCAGCGCCTGGTGGACGAAGGCAAGATCGGCGAAGAGGCCGCCAACACGCACCCACAGAGCAACCTGCTGACGGGTTGCCTGGGCACCCACGCCGACCCGCCGGTGGCGCTGTGGCACATCGACAAGCTCGAATTCGGCGACACCATGCTGGCCTGCAGCGACGGCCTGTGGCACTACTTCACGCCCAAGGAAATCGGCGCCATCCTGCACGCGCTGCCGCCGCGAGAAGCCAGCGAAATGCTGATCAGCAAGGCGCGTCAGCGCGCCCGGGGCGGCGGCGACAACCTCTCGCTGGCGCTGGCGCGGATCGACCCCCTCCGCTGAGCTTGCGCTGATCTGTGCGCTGAGCCCTGCGCAGAAAAGCGTGTCTTGCCGCTGATGCCCGCGAAAGGCGGGGCGAAGCAGCCGTCAGCGCGAAGCTGCAGGCACCGGCAACGGCGCGGCCACCTTGCCCTCGCGCAGCCGCTCGGCCTGGCGTTCACGGATGCGGGCCTGCGCGGCTTCGATCTGTGCCTGGCGTTCGCGCGCGGCATTGGCGCGCTGGCGTGCTGAGGCTTGCGCAGCCGATGCCGCTGCACCAGGGTCGGCGCGCTGGGCAGGCTTTGAAGTTGCAGCAGAAGGGGCGGGCCGCACACGCTCGACGGGCGCCGATGTCGCCAAGGGAGCAGCCGCCCGCGAGGCCGCTTCGCGCTGCTTGGCCTCGATGGCTTCGCGTCGCACGGCGGCGCGCTCCCGCCGCTCGAGGTCGTCCAAGGTCAACTCCTCGGCCCGCGGTGCCGTCAGCGCATCGCGCCGCCGCTGGCGAGCGTCGTCCTTGCAAGCCGTGACAACGAAGCGCTGCTGGCACGCTGCCATGTCGGCGTTGAACTGCGCCTCGATGCGGCTGCGCTCGTCCTCGATGCGCGCACGAAGCAGTTCGCGCTCTCGGGCATTGGAGGCAGATGCAGATGCGGCTGCGGGTGCGGATTCGGGCACAGGTGTGGGTGCGGATTCGGGCGCAGCCTGAGCCAGACATGCGGCCAAAAGCAACGCAGCTCCAGCGGCCAGCAAGGTGGGCTTGGGCATCGGCCTCATGTGAGCGAGGTGTCGACGTCGCGCCGTGCCAGCGCCAGGAACTCGGCGCTCTGCATCTCGTGCAGGCGCGACACGGTGCGGGGAAACTCGTGGGCCAACGGGCCCTCGGTGTACAGCTGCCCGGGCGGCACGGCGCAGCTCATCAACAGCTTCACACGACGGTCGTAGAGCACGTCTACCAGCCAGGTGAAGCGGCGGGCCTCGCTGGCCAGGCGGGGCGGCATCTGCGGCACGTTGGAAAGCAGCACGGTATGGAAGCGGGATGCGATCTCGAGGTAGTCGTTCTGCGAGCGCGGCCCGCCGCACAGGGTGCGGAAGTCGAACCACACCACGCCGCCGGCACGGCGCAGGGCACGAATTTCGCGGTGTTCGATGTTCATCACCCGTGACTCGTCGCGTGCCTCGGTCAGCTTGTCGAATGCACGCTCCATCGCAGCCTCGGCTTCGGGGCCCAGCGGGCAATGCAGCATCTCGATGCCGGCAAGGCTCTGCTGCCGGTAATCGGTGCCGGCATCGACATTCACCACTTCCAGCTTCTGTTTCAGCAGTTCTATGGCGGGCAAGATGCGCTCGCGGTGCAGGCCGTCGGGATAAAGGGCGTCGGGGTGGAAGTTCGAGGTCGTGATGACGCTCACGCGGTTGTTGAACAACGCCGCCAGCAGGCGGTGCAGGATCATCGCGTCAGTGACGTCAGAGACGTGGAACTCGTCGAAGCAGATCAGCCGGAAGCGGCGCGCAATGCGTGCACCCAGTTCGTCCAGCGGGTTTGCGGTGCCCTTCAGGTCTTGCAGCTCGCGGTGCACCTCGCGCATGAATTCGTGGAAGTGCAGACGCGTCTTCCGCGTCAGCGGCACGGCCTGGAAGAAGCAATCCATCAGGAAGCTCTTGCCGCGCCCCACCCCGCCGTACATGTACACGCCGCGAGGAATGGGCGGACGGCTGATGAGCTTGGTGATGGCGTTGCTGCGCCTGGATTTGTAGGCCACCCACTCGGCTTCGCAGCGCTCCAGGGCATCCACCGCGCGCAACTGCGCGGCGTCGCTCTTGAAGCCGCGTTCCTTGAGCGTGGCTTCATAAAGCTGCCGAACACTCACGGGTTCAGAAGTTCAGGGTGCGCTTGTCCACCGCCAACGCGGCTTCTTTGGTGGCTTCGCTGAGCGACGGATGCGCGTGGCAGATGCGTGCAATGTCCTCGGCGCTGGCCTTGAACTCCATAGCAACCACGGCCTCGCTGATCAACTCGCTGGCCTGAGGCCCGACGATGTGCACGCCAAGGATTTCATCGGTCGCCGCATCGGCCAGGATCTTCACCATGCCGGTGGTGTCACCCAGCGCGCGCGCCCGGCCGTTGGCCAGGAAAGGAAACGTGCCGGCCTTGTAGGTGCGGCCGGCGGCCTTCAACTGCTGTTCGTTTTGCCCCACCCAGGCGATCTCCGGGCTGGTGTAGATGACCCACGGCACGGTGTTGAAGTTGACATGGCCATGCTGGCCGGCCATGCGCTCGGCCACGGCCACGCCCTCTTCCTCGGCCTTGTGCGCGAGCATGGGGCCGCGCACCACGTCACCCACCGCCCACACGCCAGGCAGGTTGGTGCGGCAGTCGTCATCGACGACGATGGCGCCGCGATCGTCCAGCTTCAGACCGACGGCTTCGGCGTTCAAACCGACCGTGTTGGGCACGCGCCCGATGCTGATGATGAGCTTGTCGACATCGAGCTTCTGGGCTTCGCCTTTCGCATTGGCATACGCAACGCTGACGCTGTTCTTGCCGGTCTTGACCTCGCCGACCTTCACGCCAAGTTCGATCTTCAGGCCCTGCTTGACGAAGGCCTTGTGCGCTTCCTTGGCGATCTGCTCGTCCACCCCGCCCAGGAAAGTGGGCAGCGCTTCCAGCACCGTCACATCGGCGCCCAGGCGGCGCCAGACGCTGCCCATCTCCAGGCCGATGACGCCGCTGCCGATGAGGCACAGCTTCTTCGGCACGTCAGCGATGCGCAGCGCGCCGTCGTTGCTGAGCACTTGCACTTCGTCGAACGGCGTGCCCGGCAGCGGACGCGCGCTCGAACCGGTGGCAAGCAGCACCTGCTTGCCGAGCAGCGTTTCTTCGCCGACGGCGATCTCGTAGCCGCCCTCCACCGCCTTCACGAACGACCCGCGGCCGTGGAAGAAAGTGACCTTGTTCTTCTTGAAGAGGTAGAGGATGCCGTCGTTGTTCTGCGCCACGACCTTGTCCTTGCGCGCCAGCATCTTCTTGATGTCGATGCTCAAGTCTTTCAGGCCGATGCCGTGGTCGGCGAAGGCGTGGCCGGCATGCTCGAAGTGCTCGCTGCTCTGCAGCAAGGCCTTGCTCGGGATGCAGCCGACGTTGGTGCAGGTGCCGCCGGGCGCAGGGCCGCCCTTGCCGTTTTTCCACTCGTCGATGCAGGCGACGCTGAAGCCCAGTTGAGCAGCGCGGATGGCGCCGATGTAGCCGCCGGGGCCGGCGCCGATGACGATGAGATCGAAGTTCTTGGACATGTTGGGTACGGTATCGCCGGGTCAGCCTTCGTCGGGCACGAAGAACCACAGCAGGATGTAGAACAGGATGCCGACGCCGCCGAACAGCGCCAGTGCGGTGAGCATCAGGCGCCAGATCCACGTCTCGACCCCCGTCAGCGCCGCAATGCCGCCGCAGACGCCGGCAATCCAGCGGTCGCTGCGGCTGCGGCGCAGCCGGTTGATGGCGGCCACCGTGGGGTTGTCGACCGGCTCGTTGCCGCTGCCGATCAGTCGCGCCTTGGCGCGCTGGAACTCATCTTCGCTGAGCGCACCGCGAACACGCAGTTCATCCAGCCGGGCGAGGTCGTCGACGAATCCCATGGTGGCCCCTCTTGCGCCGCAGGCGGGGCGCGTCAGATATCGAACAGCAGACGCGCCGGGTCTTCCAGCGCGTCCTTCATCGTCACCAGGCCCAGCACGGCCTCGCGGCCGTCGATGATGCGGTGGTCGTAGCTCATCGCCAGGTAGTTCATCGGGCGCACCACGACCTGCCCGTTCTCGACCACGGCGCGGTCCTTGGTGGCATGCACGCCCAGAATGGCGCTCTGCGGCGGGTTGATGATGGGCGTGCTGAGCATGCTGCCGAAGGTGCCGCCGTTGCTGATGCTGAAGGTGCCGCCGGTGAGCTCTTCGATACCGAGCTTGCCGTCCTTCGCCTTCTGGCCGTATTCGGCAATCTTCTTCTCGATGTCGGCAAAGCTCATCTGGTCGGCATTGCGCAGCACCGGCACCACCAGGCCGCGTGGTGAACCCACCGCGATGCCGATGTCGAAATAGCCGTGGTAGACGATGTCGTTGCCGTCGACGCTGGCATTGATCACCGGGTACCTCTTCAACGCCGCCACTGCCGCCTTCACGAAGAAGCTCATGAACCCGAGCTTCACGCCGTGCTCCTTCTCGAACTTCTCCTGGAAGCGCTTGCGCATCTCCATCAGCGGCGCCATGTTCACCTCGTTGAAGGTGGTGAGGATGGCGTTGGTGCTCTGGCTCTGCACCAGACGCTCTGCGATGCGTGCGCGCAGACGCGACATCGGCACGCGCTGTTCAGGCCGTTCGCCGAGGTTGGTGACCAGGGGCGCAGCCACCTGCTGCAAAGGCGCTGCTGCAGGCGCAGAAGCTTTGGGTGCGGCCGCGGGTGCTGGCGCCGGCGCAAGAGACGTGGCGGGTGCAGCCAACACGCCCAGAACATCACCCTTCGTGACGCGCCCGTCCTTGCCGGTGCCGGGCACGCTGCCCGCCGCCAGACTGTTGTCCGCCATCAGCTTGGCGGCGGCCGGCATGGTCACTCCGGCCTTGCTGGCGGAGGCGGGGGCGGCTGCGTGTTGCGCAGAGGCTGCAGCAGCCGGGGTTGCAGCCGGGTCCGCAGCCGGGGTTGCCGCAGGCGCGGCGGCACGGGCCTTGGCTGCGGTATCGATGCGCGCAATCAGCTGCTCGGCGGCCACGATGGCGCCATCGGCCTGCACGATCTCGGCCAGCACGCCGGCCGCAGGCGCCGGCACTTCCAGCACCACCTTGTCGGTCTCCACCTCGATCAGGATTTCGTCGATGGCGACGGCATCTCCGGGCTTCTTCTTCCACTTCAGCAAGGTGGCTTCAGCCACCGATTCTGAAAGCTGCGGAACCTTGACTTCAACGATTGACATGGTCTGACTCTTCAGCGTTTGCGCTTATTTGGTGAGGACGAAGCCCTTGAGCTTGCCGAATGCCTGGTCGAGCAGCGCTTTCTGCTGCTCCTGGTGCAGGTGTGAATAGCCCACGGCGGGTGACGCCGACGGCGGGCGGCCGGCATAGCCGAGTTTCTGGCCGTCCAGCATGTTCTCGTGCACGTAGTGCTGCACGTAGAACCAGGCACCCTGGTTCTGCGGCTCGTCCTGGCACCACACCACCTCGGTGGCATCAGGGAAACGCTTCATCTCGGTCGCGAAAGCCTTGTGCGGGAACGGGTAGAGCTGCTCCACACGCAGGATGGCCACGTCCCAGGCCTTCTTCTCGTCGCGTTTCTTGATGAGGTCGTAGGCCACCTTGCCCGAGCAGCAGATGACGCGCTTGACCTTTGGGCCGTCCACTTCCGTGCGGGCCGGGCCGATGACAGTCTTGAATTCACCGCGGGTGAATTCCGTCAGCGGGCTGGTGGCGTCCTTGTTGCGCAGCAGGCTCTTGGGCGTGAAGATGATCAGCGGCTTGCGGAACTGCCGCACCATCTGCCGGCGCAGCAGGTGAAAGATCTGGCTGGCGCTGGTGGGCTGCACCACCTGCATGTTGTTGTCGGCGGAAAGCTGCATGAAACGCTCGAGCCGGGCGCTGCTGTGTTCAGGGCCCTGCCCTTCGTAGCCGTGTGG